>NZ_DJDC01000034.1:5413-45623 GCF_002430855.1 Acinetobacter sp. UBA5934
CAAAACAAGCTTGAAGATCTTTATTTTGTTTTTGTACAAAAGCTAAAGTTGCAGGGCTTTTCTTCTGGTTAATGGTACTTTGGATTTCCCATTTTTGAGCATTGGTTAAACGGCCATCAGCTTCCACTGCACAAGAACAGTATTTGCTTACTTCAGCTGAGCTAAGTTTTTTACCTTTGCCAGTTTCTTCTTTACAAACATTAATTAAAGCAGATTTTACATTAGTGCTTTTATAAGCCTCTTGAAGCTTATTTGTTTCAGCTGCATTTGAAGCAGTAGCCATCAATGCAACCGCAGAAACCAATGTAGAAAGAATAATGTTTGACTTCAAATTTTTCATGTACTGTACCCTGTTATGACGGTATATAACGTGTCGGATCGGCGATACCCGCGTCAGCAAAACCCTGTTTACGTAAGCGGCAACTATCGCATTTACCACAAGCACGTCCTTGGTCGTCTGCTTGGTAGCAAGACACCGTTTGACTATAGTCTACGCCATGTTCTATACCTAAGCGAATGATATTTGCTTTGGATAAATGTAACAAAGGTGTTTCAAATTTAAGAGGTTTTCCTTCTACACCCACCTTGGTTGCCAAGCGCGCCATGCGTTCAAAAGCATCAATAAATTCAGGGCGACAGTCAGGATAGCCTGAATAATCAACGGCATTGATACCAATCACAATTGCTTCTGCACCAAAAACTTCGGCTGCGGCGAGCGCATAAGACAGAAATATTGTGTTACGTGCTGGAACATAAGTTACAGGAATACCTTCTTGTTCCTGTTCGGGTACATCAATGTTATGGTCTGTTAACGCAGAGCCACCGAGGTTACCCAAATCGATATTAATCACACGATGTTCGACACCAGCACGCTGGGTTAATGCTCGAGCGGCATCCAGTTCAGTGGTTGAACGCTGACCATACATGAAACTTAAAGCAATACATTCATAACGTGCTTGCGCCCAAGCCAAACAAGTTGTTGAGTCTAAGCCGCCAGATAACAAAACTATGGCACGAGGGCGCATATCCAAATCTCCAAAAAATAGGTATTTAAAAACAAAACAGATTAACGACCGGTTTCATCGTTCCAGAGCAATTTATGTAATTGCAACTGGAAACGAACAGGGAGATGGTCATCTAAAATCCATTGAGCCAAATCACGCGCAAGTTGCGGTAACTTCACCGCGCCTTTTTCTACAGCAAAAGCGGGTGAGAACCAGACGGTGCTGACTTTGTCGGCCAGTGTGTATTGTTCAACTTGCTGTTTTGACCATTCATAGTCTTCACGGTTACAAATCACAAACTTGATTTGGTCGTGCCGGGTTAAATGATCGAGATTACTAAGCAAATTTCGTGCAACTTCTCCAGAAGTTGGCGTTTTTAAATCGAGTACTTTAGAAACTCGCGGATCTACCTTAGACACATCTAAAGCACCACTGGTCTCTAAAGATACTTCACAGCCCAAGTCGGCTAAACGCTGCATCAATGGCAGGGCGTTAGGCTGTGCCAATGGTTCACCACCGGTCACACAAATATAAGGTGTTTTAAAATCGAGTGTGGTTTGAATAATGTCGTCTAAAGATTTGCGCTCACCACCTTCAAAAGAATAAGTAGTATCACAATACGTACAACGTAAAGGGCAACCGGTTAAACGGATAAATACGGTCGGTAATCCTGCGGCGTTGGCTTCACCTTGTAATGAATAGAAAATCTCCGTAATACGTAACCCCGCAGACGGATCGGAAACAGGAATAGCGGAAGATCGAAGAGTACTCATAACAACATAATCCAACTCAGGATAGATAGGGTATAAAAATAAAAATCCCTACGGCTATTGCTAACCGTAGAGACGAAGAGCGACTAAAGCTCTGAGGAATATTAAGTTCCTAAAAATTTAAGACCTAGTCTTCGCGAAGTAGATCGTTCAGGCTGGTTTTCGCACGGGTTTTCGCATCTACTTTTTTCACGATAATTGCAGCATATAGGCTGTAAGTACCACATTTAGATGGAAGACTACCAGATACGACTACAGAACCTGCAGGAACGCGGCCGTAATGGATTTCGCCAGTTTCACGATCAAAGATTTTAGTAGATTGACCAATGAATACGCCCATTGAAATCACAGAACCTTCTTCTACAATCACGCCTTCAACGATTTCAGAACGTGCACCAATGAAGCAGTTGTCTTCAATAATGGTTGGGTTCGCTTGAAGTGGCTCAAGAACACCACCAATACCTACACCACCAGACAAGTGAACATTTTTACCGATTTGTGCACATGAACCCACAGTCGCCCATGTATCGACCATGGTACCTTCATCTACATATGCACCGATGTTCACATAAGAAGGCATCAATACTACGTTTTTCGCCTGGAAAGAACCTTTACGTGCCACAGCAGGAGGTACTACACGTACGCCAGCAGCTTTAAACTGTTCTTCAGTCCAATCAGCAAATTTAGTGTCGACTTTGTCGTAGAAACGAAGATCACATGCTTCCATTGGTTTGTTATCATTCAATTTGAAGGATAACAATACAGCTTTCTTAATCCACTGATGAACAACCCATTCACCTTCGATTTTTTCAGCAACACGTAAGCTACCATTGTCCAGGCCAGCAATGACTTCTTCAACGGCTTGACGAATTTCAGGTGAGCAATCCGCTGCTGTGAAATTCGCACGGTCTTCAAACGCTTGTTCAATGATTGTTGAAAGCTGAGACATGATCTTCCTTCCAGAAAAAAAATTTTCAAGATTTTACACTATATTGAGACAGAAATAGATGAAAAAGTGGCTTCGGATCGGAATTAATCATAAATTAGAATTATAAAATATTAATAAAATGAAATTAAAGTTAAATTTTAAACTTAAAAATAACTTGTTTATCAAAAAGAAAATAAATATGTATCAAAAAATAACAAAACATGAGCAAAACGTGGGTAAAAAGTGGCCATAAACTCATTTATAGTTAACTCATCATAAATAGTATTAATGATGAAAAAAAAGTTATTTTTGAGGAGAGAAATAATGAAAACTTTACATAAAATTTTGGCGATTTCTGTATTAGCTACAGCAGCTAGTTCTGTTATGGCAGCAGATGAAACAATAGTAACGAATGATGGCGTTGCTGAATTCTCTTTCTTTAAACCAGCTTCAGTACGTGCAGAAGTTGGTACTACTGGTAATGGTGGCGCTATTTCTTGGAGTGCCAATCCGTATGTTGGTGTAACTTTAGGTTATAACGGCGGTGATATTTCTTGGTCGGATGATTTATCCATTAATGGATCAGAATATGATTTAGATATGGAAAACAATCTAACCTATTTAAACGCTGAAATCCGTCCTTGGGCAAACTGGTTCTATATGGCTGCTGGTGTAGGTTATATTGATAACGATTACGATATTCAGCGTCGTGTAGGTGCTTCTGAAGGATTCACAGTGAACGGTACGGATTTCGTAGCTGGCACTGGTGGAGCAAATATTAGTGGTCAATTATCGTATAAAAACAATTTAGCTCCATATGTAGGTATCGGTTTCTCACCAGCAATTACCAATCGTTGGGGAGTATTTGGTGAAATCGGTGCTTATTACAACGGTAACCCACAAGCTAACTTAACTGCGACTGGTACTGCTGTAACTACGCAACCAGGGGTAGATTTTATCTCTGCAGTCGAGCAAGAAGAGCGTGAGATTGAAAATGACAATAAATACGAGTGGCTACCAGTTGCTAAACTGGGTGTAAGTTTCCGCTTCTAATCTTTACAGACAATAAAGAACGAGCTAAGGCTCGTTTTTTATTTTTCCAAAATTAAGCTATTTAAACTTAAACTATTTTGAGTTAAAAGCGATAACCCATCTTGAACCCATAGGCAACCGCCCGGTTATTGTTCACCGATGACAACACGCCGAATAAACTGCCTGAACCCTCTTGATCTTGCTCAACTTTGGCTTTGTTAAGGCTAAAATATTTAATCCCCGCGGCAATAAATAAATTAGAGTTCAGATTATAAAAACCGCCGACACCCAGACTATAGTAATCATCCGAAGGGCTTAAAGTGGAAGCTGGATTGCCAATACCTGAATCCAGTCCTAGATCCACAGCCCCGGTCCATTGCTCATTGAATATATGGGCCAATCCCAAGGTTGCAGAAAGCTGATTTTTTTGATAATCCACCAAATTGACCGATGCAGGTGTACCTGAACTCATTAGGGGAGAAATCATTTTAAATTTTTCCCAATTCACCCAGCGTAATGAAGTATAGATAAGATTGCGCGGAGTGATTCCCCATTGAAACTCGAAGTTCAGCGACTGAGGGGTTTCTATGCTGATGGACTGTTTAGAGCTTAAATTCAAGACCGGAATTGCAGGAGTAGAAAAAGTTTGTTCATAAAATTGCGGTTGATGGTGAATTTTAGAACGATAGCTGAGTGAAGTTTTTAGAGCATATTCAGGTATTTGATAGCTGATTCCGGTTAACCATCCCAAGCCTGAATCTTGATCGGTATCTGCAACATAATCGGCCAGTATTCCCATCGATTGTCCTGAAATTTTCAGCTGAGTGTCCAGGGTTTGATAGCTTAATCCTGTGTACAAATTCCAGGATGGATTAGGCTGATAACCGAACAGGGCGGTTAAATTATGGGTATTCAATTCAAAATCTACAGCATTGACTAAATCGGCAGGACTGGTGTTAATCGGTTCTAAAGCGTAGCCGATATCTGTACCAAAAGGTTGATCGTAAATCAGCCCAAAAGACCAATTCGGGTGTACTTGTAATTTTAATGCGAGATTCGAAACATAAAAGGTGTTGGCAAAATTGTGGGTCGAAATTTCACTAGATGTGGATGGGTTATTCGGGTCTGGTCGATAGGTTTTGCCAGAAATTTTGGCTTTTATAATGGCTGTTGAGAACTCGGCATAATGATCGGGTTGTAAAAAAGATGCGATGGACTGGTTAGAGGTTTCCAGTGCCGCAGCATAGAGGTAGCCAGGCATGAAAATACCAAGACTGATGCCGAATGCCGTAGCTTTCATAGATACCCTCAATTAATTTTTTAATGATTCAATGTCTGTAAAAAGTATAAATATAAACATGAAATTGAATGTTTTTTATCCAATGTTTTACTTTATTTGATTTTAGGCATAATCGGCAAGTGTTGTTTGAAGTTTTTGATATTTAAATGATTGTTTTGAATTAGGTTGCGTAAAAATATCAATAAAAAAAGGGATATTTTTATATCCCTGATTTTAGAAAAAATGGAATAATTAGTCTTCTGGATAAGCCACTTTTTTCAGTGCTTTAATGTCAGCTTCTGGCGAGCACAGTGAAATAAACTCATAACCATAACCGCGTAGCAAATGACCTTTGCGCACCGCAATCCAGGTGGTATTTACACCAAAGATATCAGTTGGAATTTGCTTTAAACGATAGTCACGTTCAGCATCATAGGCAACATTATTGACTATACCGACCCCCATGTTCAGTTCGACATAGGTTTTGATGACATCGGCATCCAGTGCTGACATGACAATATCGACATCAATACCTGCATCTTCAAAGGCTTTGTCAATTTTAGAACGACCTGTGAAACCGCCATGGTAGGTAATAATCGGATATTGCGCCAAGTCTTCCAGCGTGATGTCTGCTTTGTGGGCAAGCGCATGGTCTTTCGGTGTAATAATACTGTGCTGCCAGTTGTAGTAAGGCACACTGGCCAGATTTTCTTCTGTGGTGAGGGATTCGGTCGCAATGCCAATATCCGCTTCACCCTGAAGCAACATTTCGGTAATTTCAACCGGGCTCGCCTGTTGCAAAATCAAGTGAACTTTCGGAAATTCTTTTTTAAACTGGTTCACAATGGGCGGCAACACATAACGCGCCTGGGTATGTGTGGTGGCAATGGTCAAGGTACCTTCATCAACGCGGTTAAAGTCATCTGCCAGACGTTTAATATTGTCTGCATCGACCAGCATGCGCTCAACAATACCGAGTAAAGACTGACCCGGTTCAGTCAAGCCCAATAAACGTTTACCTTTACGGATAAACAGCTGTACCCCCAGTTCATCTTCTAAATCTTTGATGTGTTTACTCACCCCTGATTGTGAGGTGTAAAGTGCTGCCGAAGCTTCGGTTAAATTAAAGTTTTGTCTAACGGTTTCTCGAATAATTCTTAATTGTTGGAAATTCATAATGCTGTTTACCCTAAAGAGGATGGGGCTGTTTTTGCCCCATCTATTTGTTATTAAGCGACATCGTTTGCAAACAGATGCAATGCTGTTGGACTTAACCACACGGTTTGATTTGGTTTGAATTGGTGTAGTTTCGCTTCGTCCGAGTTAAGCGAAATTTCAATTAAATTGCCTTGACGATCTTGAAGTTCAGCCAGAACTTTACCGGCAATCCAGATTTCGCGCAGGAAAGTGGCCTGAATGGCATTTTCCTGTGGTGTTGCATGAATACGCAGTTCATTTGGACGGGCAAAGGCAATCACATTCCCTTGCGGAGCATTTTTCACCTGTGGCAGTTGCAGACGGTCATCCCCAATCTGAATGATGCCTTGCTGGTTTTGCCCTTCAAAACGGTTGGCTTGACCGAGGAAGTCGAATACGAACGGCGTTGCCGGTTTTTCATACACTTCACGAGGTGAACCAATCTGTTCAACATTGCCTTTATTCATCACCACGATCTGGTCAGCCACTTCTAAAGCTTCTTCTTGATCATGGGTTACAAAAATAGAAGTAATGTGCAATTCATCATGCAGGGTACGTAACCAGCGGCGTAGTTCTTTACGCACTTTGGCATCAAGTGCGCCAAACGGTTCATCGAGCAGTAATACGCGAGGTTCAACGGCTAAAGCACGTGCCAAGGCAATACGCTGACGTTGACCACCAGAGAGTTGCGCAGGATAACGGTCCGCCAAAAAGCCCAACTGAACCAGATCAAGCAAACGGGTGACACGTTTTTTAATTTCAGCTTCTGATGGACGGGTTTTGCGCGGACGAACCCGCAGACCAAAAGCAATATTGTCAAATACAGTCATATGACGGAACAAGGCATAATGCTGGAATACAAAGCCGACTTCACGTTCACGTACATGCACATCTGTTGCATCTTCGCCTTCAAGAATCACCTGACCGCCATCGGCTGATTCCAGACCTGCAATAATACGTAGCAGGGTCGTTTTACCACAGCCAGATGGACCGAGTAATGCCACCAGCTGACCATCTGGAAAATCCAGTGAAATGTTTTTAAGTGCATGGAATGCACCAAAGTGTTTTTCAATATTTTTAACTTGAATACTCATGATGTCATTCCTTAAGAAACTGTTGAATCGTCATTACGTTTGTTTTGTTTTTCCTGGCGCACTTCTACCCATGTTTTCAAGATCAGGGTCACAATTGCAAGCAAAGCCAGAAGCGATGACACCGCAAACGCCGCACTAAAGGTATATTCGTTGTAAAGGATTTCAACATGTAGCGGTAGGGTATTGGTTTCACCACGAATGTGACCAGATACCACCGATACTGCACCGAATTCACCCATGGCACGGGCATTACACAGAATCACACCGTAAATCAGACCCCATTTAATATTGGGTAAGGTCACTTTCCAGAAGGTTTGCCAACCTGAAGCACCCAGTACAATTGCCGCTTCTTCTTCCTCTGTGCCTTGTGCTTCCATCAAAGGAATCAGTTCACGCGCCACAAAAGGTACAGTAATGAACACGGTTGCCAGCACAATGGCAGGAACGGCATACAAAATTTTAATGTCATTGTCCATCAGCCAGCCGCCAAGCCAGCCTTGGGTACCGAAAATCAGCACCAGCATCATACCTGCGATCACAGGTGAAACCGAGAAGGGTAAATCAATAATGGTGGTCAGAATGGATTTGCCACGGAAATTAAATTTCGCAACAGACCATGCAGCTGCTATACCAAACACCACGTTTAACGGCACGGCAATCACGGCAGTCAGTAAAGTCAGTTTCACGGCAGATAAGGTATCTGGATGCACCAGTGCCTGGAAATAAACCCCGACACCTTGTTTAAACGCTTCAACAAACACCAGAATTAAAGGCAGAATCAGGCAGCTTAAAAAGAAAATCAGCGCAATTGTAAGCAGCACATAGCGAACCCAGACTGGTTCACGGGTTGCATCGCGGGACTGTAATTTCTCGGCTAAAGCATTGCTATTGGTGATTAAACTCATCGTGCTGTTCTCCCTGTACGACGGCTTGCCCATGCTTGTAGCAAGTTAATCAGGAATAAAATCGCAAATGACAGTACCAGCATGACGACTGCAATGGTGGTCGCACCGGCATAGTCATATTCTTCTAAACGAGAAATAATCATCAGTGGTGCGATTTCAGTTTCAAAAGGCTGGTTACCGGCAATAAAGATCACCGAACCGTATTCACCGACACCACGTGCAAAGGCCAAGGCAAAACCGGTCAATAGTGCAGGGAACAGAATCGGTAAAATAATCTTGGTGATAATCTGAAAACGGTTTGCGCCCAGCGCAGATGCGGCTTCTTCCAGTTCAGTTTCCAGATCGCTGAGTACTGGCTGTACGGTACGTACCACAAAAGGAATACCAATAAAGATCAGCGCAAGCGTGATCCCGATCGGGGTATAGGCCACTTTAATACCGATCGGTTCCAGATACTGACCGATCCAGCCAGTTGGTGCATATAATGATGTTAAGGCAATACCGGCCACAGCTGTTGGCAGGGCAAAGGGTAAGTCGACCAAAGCATCGATAATACGTTTACCGGGAAAACTATAACGCACCAAACACCATGCCAATAACAAGCCAAACACGACATTGATTAAGGCTGCAATTAGGGCAGCGCTAAAACTTAACTGCAAAGATTTTAAGATACGTTCTGAACTTAAAATTTCCCATAAACCGTCCCAGCCTATACCTAGCGATTTAATAAATACCGCAGACAGTGGAATAAGAACAATTAATGACAAATACGCTAGGGTAAAGCCTAGAGAAAGACCAAATCCTGGCAGCACTCGGGATCGCTGCGACATGATGACTCCTGAAAAGAGCGATGCTGACCAATTAAGTCAGCGAAAATAAAAGTTTAAATCGGCACAAGCATAATTTGCAGACTTCAAATTGCAAATTTAAAAAAGCACTTGTTCTCATCAGTAAAATTGATATGTTGCAACACATTTTCTGAAATCAGATAATCATAAATTTCAGGAAATGGACCAAAACCGGAAGCGACATTGATATGCCCAACTTGACCCAGATTGATTGGATTCAGCTTCCACGCTTGCGCAAGTTGCAGGGCATCTTCAAAATTTAACCAGGGATCGTTTTCACTTATCAGTAAACTGGTCGGCACCAGAATTTTAAGCTGATGAAAATAGTGTTGATAATCTTGCTGGCTATCACGTGCAAAGCCAGCTTCGCCAAAACGGGCAGGATTGGCCGGGGCAACCAAAATCAAATTCTTAATTTTTTGATTGAGTTCCGGATGCTGAGCCAGTGCTGCCACAGTGGTTAAACAACCAAAACTATGCGCGACAATCTGGATATTGCCCTGAATGGGCGCTACGGTATTTACAAATTCCGCAATCCATTTTTGTAACACAGGCGTGTTCCAGTCCTGTTGTTGCACACGGGAGCATGACATGAGTTGTCGTTGTAGCCATGACTGCCAGTGAGCAGCTTCACTACCCCCTACGCCTGGAACAATTACGGTATGTATCATGTCGATGCTCCTGTCTATCGAATGCGATTATTTAGCACTATTGGCTTTTACGATCTGGTCAAATACGCCGCCATTTTCAAAGTGTGCTTTTTGAACTTTGCTCCAGCCACCAAATTCCTGATCAATCGTGACCAGTTTTAGTGGCTTAAATACCTTGCTGTATTGCGCCAGTGTTTTCTGATTGCGTGGACGGTAGAAGTTTTCAGCAGCGATTTGCTGGCCGCGTGGCGAGTAAAGGAAGTTTAAGTAGCCTTGAGCCAGGTATTTATTGCCTTTTTTCTCGGCATTCTTTTCCACAATCGCCACCGGTGGCTCAGCCAAAATAGACAATGATGGCGTTACAATCTCAAATTTACCCGGCTGTTCACGAATGGCTAAGTGAGCTTCGTTTTCCCATGCCAGCAATACATCACCAATGCCGCGTTCAGCAAATGTTGTGGTTGCACCGCGTGCACCTGAGTCCAGAACTTTGGTGTTTTTATAAATTTGACGCACAAATTCTTGTGCGGTTTTGTCGTTACCACCGGCCTGATGTTTCGCCCAAGCCCATGCAGCTAAATAGTTCCAACGTGCGCCACCAGAGGTTTTAGGGTTAGGAGTAATAATGCCTACACCCGGTTTAACCAGATCGCCCCAGTCTTTAATGCCTTTTGGGTTGCCTTTATGGACCAGGAACACGATGGTTGAGGTATAAGGTGTTGAGTTATGTGGTAGTTTCTTTTGCCAGTCGGCTGGCAAAAGTTTGGTTTTTTGCTGAATCACGTCAATGTCGGCAGAAAGCGCCAAAGTCACGACATCTGCATCCAGGCCATCAATAACCGCACGTGCTTGTTTGCCTGAACCGCCATGAGACTGTTTGAAGTTAATTTTTTGTCCAGTACGGCTTTGCCAGTATTTACTGAAATCTTTGTTCACGTCTTCATACAGTTCACGTGTCGGGTCATAAGATACATTGAGAAAATCTTTTGCTGCAGCACCCAAAGAAATGGTCGATACTACTGCGGCTAAAACCCCAAGTTTCAATTTTGCTGAAATGCTCATGCGGACCTCAATATTCTTAATATGTTTCATGACATGGGCAGAGAATAACGCCATTCTTTATGCATAAAAAATAATAAAAAACGAATTTAATATGAATAAAAAAGATAAACAAGGTTGGATTTATCATCCTCGCATCAGTCTTATGAATAAAACTGATGCTGTGATGAATTAACTGAAATTATTTGATGCTGTTGGCTTTCACGATCTGGTCAAATATGCCACCATTTTCAAAGTGTGCTTTTTGAACTTTGGTCCATCCACCAAATTCTTTATCAATTGTGACCAGTTTTAAAGGTTTGAATACGGATTTATATTTTGCCAATACCGCCGCATTGCGTGGACGATAAAAGTTATTGGCAGCAATCGTTTGACCGGCAGGTGAATACAGATAGTTGAGATAAGCTTTGGCTAAATTCAGGTTGCCATCTTTCTCGGCATTTTTTTCGACAATCGCTACCGGTGGCTCAGCCAAAATAGACAATGATGGTGTCACGATTTCAAATTTACCCGGCTGTTCACGAATGGCTAAGTGAGCTTCGTTTTCCCAGGCCAGTAATACATCACCAATGCCGCGTTCAGCAAATGTTGTGGTTGCTCCACGTGCACCTGAATCCAGAACTTTGGTGTTTTTATAAATTTGACGCACAAATTCTTGTGCGGTTTTGTCGTTACCACCGGCCTGATGTTTCGCCCAAGCCCAAGCCGCCAAGTAGTTCCAGCGTGCACCACCAGAGGTTTTAGGGTTAGGGGTAATAATGCCTACACCCGGTTTAACCAGATCGCCCCAGTCTTTAATGCCTTTTGGGTTGCCTTTATGGACCAGGAACACGATGGTTGAGGTATAAGGGGTAGAGTTATTCGGGAATTTTTTCTGCCAGTTTTTGGGCAAAAGATTTGAATTCTCAGCAATCGCATCAATATCTGCTGCAAGTGCCAAAGTCACCACATCGGCATCCAGACCGTCAATCACTGAACGTGCCTGTTTGCCAGAACCGCCGTGTGACTGTTTGAAATTAAGCTCTTGGCCTGTCGTCTTCTTCCAATAGGCACCAAACTCTTTATTATAGTTTTCATACAATTCACGTGTTGGATCATAGGAAACGTTTAAAAAGTCTTTTGCCAGCGCACCAAAAGATGTTGCTGAAATAAGCGCTGCTAAAACCCCGATTTTTAATGTACGCATGTTGATACCCTTTGAATTTGAATTATTAATGTTTTGTAACAAGGCGAAGGATAGCGTTATCTTTTTTGTTGGAAAAATAATAAGAAATGAATTTGATATGAATAAAAAAGCTATTAATTTAACGCTGCTGTTTTTAAACTAAGTCATCATTTACAGGATGTTCGGATATGCCATGTTTTAAAAATGCACAGCAAATCAGCGAAATTTCATTATTGGATCGGGCTTTCCATTACGGTGATGGGTGTTTTACCACTGCGCGTGTGCGACATGGCAAAATTGAACTTGAAAACCTGCATAGGGCACGGCTAAAGTTAAGTTGTGAACGGCTGATGCTACAAGCAGATTTAAGCTTCATTGAAAAAACGTTGGCCGTGTTGCAGCAGCAATTTCTGCATGTGAATGGCACCTTAAAAATTATCATCAGTCGCGGCGAAGGGCAGCGCGGTTATAGCTTGCCTGATCATCCGGCAGATGTCTGGGTATTTTTTTATCCTCAGGTGGTGGAGGATTTTCAAATTGAAAAAATTAAGTCGGGTGTATTGCAGCAAGCTTTGGGTCTGAGCATGCCAGCTTTGGTGGGATTAAAAAGCCTGAACCGTCTGGAACAGGTATTATTAAAACATGAAGCCGATCAGCGCGGCTGGGCAGAAGCTTTAGTGACCGATGTACAAGGCACTGTTGTTGAAGGAGTAAGCAGTAATTGTTTCATTCGCTTAAACAATACATGGATTACGCCAGAACTTCGTTATAATGGCGTCCATGGTGTGATGCGGGCGGAAATTTTGTCCCGGATGCAACAGCAAGGCATTCACTGTGAACAGCGTTTTATTGATATGGATGACATCTCAAAATTTGAAAGCCTGTTTTTCTGTAATGCCTTAAGTCCAATGAAACTCGTGACTGAACTTAACCAGCAAGCTTTGAATGTTCAACCCTGTATTGAACTTTTTAATATCCTTCAATTAGATCAGATTCATTAATATGTCCAGCAGCAAAAAAAAATCAAAAAAGAAAGCAACAAACGCATTTCCATTTAAAGGCTTCGTCGTTCTATTTGCAGGTCTTGTGGTTTTGATTGTGGTGATCCTATGGTCAAGCTTATTTAAAGCCTATCCTGTGGAAGGTCAAAAGCAGATGCTGGCCATCGATGACGGGGATACCTATTCAGGTTTTATTGATCGTTTAGCCAAGGAAGATAAAGTCAGTTTTCCTGTTGTGTTAAAGCTTTATCAAAAGTTTATCATTCATGACAGCATGAAAGCCGGTGTCTATGAAGTGCATCAGGGCATGTCGGTACGTGAAGTAATGCAGCTGGTATCGAATGCTGAAAATGCACAGATGAACCGTATTCTGGTGATTGAAGGTACCACTTTTAAACAGCTGATTGCACAATTGAAAAAAGATGATTTGGTCACTAAAGAAGTGTTGAATCTTCCTCAAGAGCAAATGCTGCAAGCTTTAGGTATTCCGTTTAGCCATCCTGAAGGCCTGTTTGCACCCGATACCTATTTCTTTGCCAAAGGTGAAAGCGATAAGAAGATTTTGACCGATTTATATAAGCGTCAGATGAAGGCTTTGGATAAGGCATGGAATAACCGTGCCAGCGGTTTGCCGTATAAGGATAAATATGAAGCACTGATTATGGCTTCTATTGTAGAAAAAGAAACCAGTCTGGATCGTGAGTTAAATCAGGTATCAGGAGTATTTATCCGTCGTTTGCAACAAGGAATGCGTTTGCAAACCGATCCAACCGTGATTTATGGCATGGGAGATCGTTATAATGGCAATATCACGCGTACAGATTTGCGTACACCGACTGCTTATAACACTTATACGAACAATGGCTTACCGCCAACTCCGATTGCATTGCCAAGTCAAAAAGCCATCGAAGCTGCCATGCACCCAGACAATTCGAATAACGTTTATTTTGTGGCTACCGGCAATGGTGGGCATAAATTTACTGCAAGTTTGGATGAGCATAATCGTGCCGTGCAAGAATATTTAACTGTCATTCGTTCAAAAAATTAAGGAGTGGGGATGTTTATTAGTTTTGAAGGCACTGAAGGTGTCGGGAAAACCACACTCATTCGTAAAATTTATGATTATTTAGTGCAGCAAGGTCAGGATGTAGTACTGACGCGTGAGCCGGGCGGCACACCAATGGCAGAACAGATCCGTTCCCTGTTATTGTCAGTGAATCATGAAGAAAGCATGTCCAATGATACCGAATTGCTCCTCATGTATGCGGCACGTGCACAGCATTTGCAGCAAGTGATTGTTCCGGCATTGACCGCAGGTAAAACGGTACTGTGTGACCGTTTTACCGATGCCAGTTATGCCTATCAATGTGCAGGTCGTGGTTTAAGCAAAGAAAAATTAGAGCTATTAAATGCGAATTTCGTTTCGCATATGCCGAATATCACCTTTTGGCTAGATGCGCCGACTGAGTTGGGAATGGCACGTGCGCGTGAACGGGGTGCACTAGATCGCTTTGAGCAAGAGAAAGCTGTTTTCTTTGAGAAAGTACGTTCAGGCTATCAGGAGCTTTGGGAACGGCAGGGTGAGCGGATTAAACGTCTAGATGCCACCCAAACGCCCGAACAAGTATTTAGACAGGCACTTGGGTGTTTGCAATCAGTGTAGTTATTCTCAGCGATTGGGTTTAAATGAAAAATCTTCTATAGTGGCTAACATTATGGAAGATTTTTTTATAAACAATGAAAAGTAATAAAGCTGAAATTATTGAGTTTTTGCAACGTGAATTTCCGCAAAGCCTGGAAAAATGCGAAATAGAATCAGTCACTGAAAAAAGCGCATCCATTATTTATCATGTGGGAACAGCGGATTTAAGACCAGGCGGAACGGTGTCTGGACCGACCATGATGACCGCTGCCGATTATGCCCTGTATATTGCGATCCTGGGTGAAATCGGTATTGTTGCGTTGGCTGTTACGACCAATTTATCCATCAATTTTTTAAGAAAACCAACGGCAGCACAGGATATTCGTGCAGTGTGCCAATTAATGAAAGTTGGGAAAGCCCTCATTGTTGGTGATGTGTGGTTATATTCTATTGATCTGGATGAACCGATTGCACATGCAGTGGGTACTTATTCCATACCACCCCGGCAATAAATAGCTGTAATAGATTGAAAAAGCCGAACACAGATGTTCGGCTTTTTTATATATGCTACACGAGTTTAAGCATCTACATTGACCAACGGGGTTTCTACCTGAAAGTTGGGTGGAGTCAATACGGTTTTACGCAGTTCAGGCCCAAGTTCCGGATAATCCAGGGTGTAATGCAAACCGCGTGATTCCTTGCGTTCCATGGCACAGCGCACAATCATCTCGGACACCAAAACCAGATTACGCAGTTCAATCAGGTTTTTGCTGACCTGGTAATCCTGATAATATTCAGTGATTTCACGCTTCAACATTTCGATACGATGTAAAGCACGTTGCAGACGTTTGGTAGTCCTTACAATACCGACATAGTTCCACATGGTCTGACGCAGTTCATCCCAGTTTTGCAGAATAACGACATCTTCATCCGGATTGGTGACTTGGGAATCATCCCAGGCAGGAATAGCCGGCGAAACATAATCTGGATTGAACAGACTTTCGATATGTTTTGCTGCGCTCATTCCATAGACAAAACATTCTAAAAGTGAGTTACTGGCCATTCGGTTAGCACCATGTAAACCGGTATAAGAGGTTTCACCAATGGCATATAAACCTTCAATGTCGGTCTGGCTATTATCATCGACCACCACACCGCCACAAGTATAGTGCGCCGCAGGAACCACAGGAATCATGTCCTTGGTAATATCGATGCCTAATTCAAGTAAACGTGCATATAGTGTCGGGAAGTGCTCTTTAATAAACGTTTCATCTTTATGGGTGATGTCGAGCCAGACATGACGTATCCCTAAACGCTTAATTTCATAGTCAATGGCACGTGCCACAATATCCCGCGGCGCCAGTTCAGCACGTTCGTCAAAGCGCAGCATAAAACGTTCACCATCAGGCAAGCGTAAATAAGCTCCTTCACCACGCATGGCTTCGGTAATTAAAAAAGAACGTGCTTGAGGATGATAAAGACAGGTCGGGTGGAACTGATTAAATTCCATATTGGCAACCCGGCAACCGGCACGATAAGCCATGGCAATACCATCACCGGTCGCGATATCCGGATTAGAGGTATACAGATAGGCTTTCATGGCGCCGCCACACGCTAGGGCAGTAGAAGCTGCCAAGAAGGTATGAACCTTTTCAGTTTTTTCATCAAGCGCGTATAGGCCCAGGGCACGATTGGTTTGATCTTTCAGGCCAAGTTTTTTTGAAGTAATTAAATCAATGGCAATATAATTTTCAAAAATAGTGATGTTGTGTTTTTCTTGGGCGCGTTCAACTAACGTAGTTGAAATGGCACGACCTGTCGCATCTGCAGCATGAATAATACGGCGATGAGAGTGACCGCCTTCGCGGGTTAAATGCAGCTGTTCCTGTTCATCTAAAGTAAATTGCACGCCATGTTTTAACAGGAAATCCACTGAAGGCTTGCCACCTTCTACAGTCTGCTTGACGGCTTCACGCTCGCATAACTGTGCACCTGCAATCATGGTGTCATCAATATGCTGTTCAATTGAATCAGTTTCATCTAAAACCGCAGCGACACCCCCTTGTGCATAAAAAGTACTGGCTTCGGTGAGTGCCGATTTGGCCAAAACAGCAATATTGAAATGATCGGGTAATGATAAGGCCAGACTTAACCCTGCACCGCCACTGCCCACAATGATCATGTCAAAACGATGCGTTGTATTTAAATTAGACATGTCCATCAGCTAATTTGAAAAAAAGTTTGCTAATAACACCGCTTTTTTGATCAAAAGACAAGAGCTAATATGCTAATGTATGATGAGAAAAAGTAATAAAGCAACAAACTTTTAAGAAAGATTTAAGCTGTTGTTTATACAAATATAATCAAACGTATTATTACCCAAAACAGACATATTTTATGCTAAATACTGTCTACGCATAGTTGTAATGAATGGAGTAAATGCTTTACATGAATAATCGCGATATACAAAAAGGAATGTATGCTGCTGTATTTACAATGGCGGCCATGCAAACACAAGCAGCTTCCTCGGTAGACTTTTCTAATCTGGTTGAACAGGTCAGTCCTGCGGTGGTGAGTGTAAACGTCGTTAAAAAAATGACTCAGGAAGAGCTGATACAACAACAAATACCTGAAATTTTAAAACGTTTTTTTGGAAATCAGGTGATTGTGCCGCAGCAACAGGCTCAGCAAGAAAAAACCGCTTATGGTAGTGCATTCTTTATCAGTAAGGATGGTTATCTGTTGACCAATCATCATGTGGTTGAAGATGCATCTAAAGTTACTATTATGCTAAATGACCGCCGTGAAATTGATGCGACTGTGGTCGGAAGTGATGCGCGTACCGATGTAGCGCTACTCAAAGTCAATGGTTCCAGTTTCCCTGAATTGCGTACCGGAAATGTAGACCGGCTCAAAGTCGGTGAGCCGGTACTTGCTATTGGTTCACCTTTCGGTTTTGACTATTCTGCATCTGCTGGTATTGTCAGTGCAAAAATGCGTAACATGATGGGGGAAACCTCGGTACCCTTTATTCAAACCGATGTAGCTTTGAATCCGGGTAACTCAGGCGGTCCCTTGTTTAACCAGAACGGTGAAGTGGTCGGGGTAAACTCGCGTATCTTTAGTGGTACTGGCGGCTATATGGGGTTGTCATTTTCCATTCCGATTGATGTCGCAATGGATGTGGCAGAGCAGTTGAAAAAGAATGGCAAGGTGACCCGTTCATATTTGGGCGTCATGTTGCAAGACATTGACCGCAACCTTGCAGAATCTTATAACCTGTCCAAACCTGAAGGTTCATTGGTAACACAGGTCGCACCCAACTCTCCGGCAGCCAAAGCTGGCTTTAAGGCGGGCGATGTCATCCTGAAATATAATGGCTCGCCTATTTCCAGAACTTCAGAGTTGTTGAATTACCTGAATAGAACTTCACCAAACCAAAATATTCAACTGCAAGTTTTGCGGGATGATAAAACTCGTAATATCTCGGCAACGTTGACGACTGCACCAGACGATACGCCGGCTAAAGTTGAACAGACGGCTCAAAATAAAGGTCCAGTTTTAGGCATAACGATTCGTAATTTAACTGCCAGTGAGCAAAAACAACTGGATATTAAAGGCGGAATTTTGATAGAGGAAGTTAAGCGCGGAGGGATTGCATCTCAATCACGTTTGATGGCAGGAGATGTGATTACCAAAGTAAATAATAAAACCATTTTGAATAGTGAAGATTTTGTTAAATCTGCATCTGAATTGAAAAAAGGTTCAGTTGCCCGGGTTTCAATTATCCGTCAGGATCAGCGCGCTATTTTAGGTATGCGGATTGAATAGTCCTAGTCCATCAAATAAAAACCACTCTATGCATGAGTGGTTTTTTTATATTTTGCAATTTTACTGCAATCTAAAATTACGTAGACTGTCTGACCTTGAAGGTCGTTTTTACACAGCGTAAGGGTAAGCAAAATAGATGAGCACAGTTTTTGATTTGGAAATCACCGTTCAAGCAAAAGATATTGACAGTCTGGGACACGTGAATAATGTCGTGTATATGCACTGGATGCAGGATGTTGCCACTGCACATATTGATGCCCTGGGTTTAGGGGTGAAACAATACCTGGAACTGAAACATGCCATGGTCGCGGTAGAACACCATGTGCAATATCGTAAGGCGGCATTTGAAGGCGAAAAAATTGTCTTGCGTACCTGGCTGGATGATGTCAATGCCTTGTATTCTTTCCGCCAATATGTGTTTTATCGTCCTCACGACCAAAGTGTTTTATTTATGGGTAATACCAAATGGGCCTGTGTGGAAATTGCGACAGGTCGACCAAAACGCATGTCACCGACATTTATTCAGGCCTATCAGCCGATATCAGAACAACTGAATCCGCTGGATTTTAGTCAATATGATGGGATGGCTTCAAACTGAGTACATAGGTTCAATTGAGTTTTATTTTCAAAATAACGCTCAAAGCGAAAAAGGAATTCATTATTTAGGATACATTGAAAAATCCATCTGCTATAATCCTACGCAATTTCTATTCAGCTTTTGCCATGCATTAATTATTGGTTGCATGGCGTGTTTTTTCTCAAGGTAGCCCATGGCGCAAGCTAAAAAATCTGTTGATATTAAAAACATTCGTAACTTTTCGATTATTGCGCATATCGATCATGGTAAATCGACTCTGGCAGATCGCTTTATTCAAACCTGTGGTGGTTTGCAAGATCGCGAAATGCAGGCTCAGGTTCTGGATTCTATGGAACTGGAACGTGAACGTGGTATTACCATTAAAGCGGCCTCAGTGACGTTGTACTATACCCATCCGAATGGTCAAGAATACCAATTAAACTTTATTGACACGCCAGGACACGTGGACTTTTCATACGAAGTATCACGTTCGCTAGCAGCCTGTGAAGGTGCGCTTTTGGTTGTCGATGCTGCGCAAGGGGTTGAAGCGCAGTCGGTTGCGAACTGCTATACCGCCATTGAGCAAGGGCTTGAAGTACTTCCTGTACTCAACAAAATTGACTTGCCGCAGGCTGAACCTGAACGTGTAATTCAGGAAATTGAAGATATTATCGGGATTGAAGCGACAGAGGCACCAACCTGTTCTGCGAAAACAGGCCTTGGCATTGAAGGGGTGCTTGAAACGCTGGTCAATGTGATTCCTGCACCTACAGGTGACCGTGATGCACCGCTACAAGCCCTGATTATTGACTCATGGTTTGATAACTACCTGGGCGTTGTGTCTTTGGTGCGTATCAAGCAGGGGCGCGTGCGTAAGGGCGATAAAATGTTGATTAAATCAACAGGTCAATCGCATATCATTACGTCAGTGGGTATCTTCAATCCTAAACATACAGAAACCGGAATGTTAGAAGCCGGAGAAGTCGGTTTTATCATTGCCGGTATTAAAGATATTTTTGGTGCGCCTGTGGGCGATACCATTACCCTTGCGGCCACACCTGATGTTGCAACTTTACCCGGTTTCAAAAAAGTCAAACCGCAGGTCTATGCAGGTTTATTCCCGATTGATTCAAGTGATTTTGAACCATTCCGTGAAGCATTGCATAAGCTGCAAATCAATGACTCGGCATTATTCTTTGAACCTGAAAGCTCAGATGCTTTAGGTTTTGGTTTCCGCTGTGGCTTCCTCGGGATGCTGCATATGGAAATCGTACAAGAGCGTCTAGAGCGTGAATACGATCTGGATCTGATTTCTTCTGCGCCAACCGTAATTTACGAAGCCGTGATGAAAAATGGTGAGACGATCTATATCGACAGTCCATCAAAAATGCCAGATGGTTCTACCGTTGAAGATTTACGTGAACCGATTGCTGAGTGTCATATCCTGGTACCACAAGAGTATCTGGGCAATGTGATGACTTTATGTGTAGAGCGCCGTGGTGTGCAAAAAGACATGAAGTTTATGGCCAATCAGGTTTCGATTACCTTTGAAATTCCAATGGCTGAAGTGGTGATGGATTTCTTCGACAAATTGAAATCATGTTCACGCGGTTTTGCCTCACTCGATTACAACTTTATCCGTTTTGAAAGCTCATCGCTGGTGAAGGTTGATGTACTCATTAATGGCGATAAAGTTGATGCCTTGGCCATGATCTGTCACCGTCAGGATGCACGTCACCGTGGTATTGCACTGGTTGAAAAAATGAAAGATCTCATTCCGCGTCAAATGTTTGATGTGGCGATTCAGGCGGCCATTGGTGCGCAAATTATTGCCCGTTCTACTGTAAAAGCGATGCGTAAGAACGTATTGGCGAAATGTTATGGTGGTGATGTATCACGTAAGAAAAAACTTCTTTCTAAACAGAAAGAAGGTAAGAAGCGTATGAAGCAGGTGGGTAGTGTTGAAATCCCGCAAGAAGCGTTCCTTGCTGTGTTGAAAGTAGAAAGATAATAATAGAGGTCATATAGCTCATGGATTTTGATTTTAATTTAATTCTCGTTCCTGTCACGCTGATTTTTTTCTTGGTGTGGCTACTCGACAAGTTTGTTTTCAAACAAAGACAAACCTTAGGTAAGGGGAATGAAAATTTCATTATCACATGGGCATATGACTTCTGGCCAGTTCTGGCAGTTGTGCTGGTGCTGCGTTCATTCCTATATGAACCCTTTAATATTCCTTCAGATTCGATGGTTCCGACCCTGGAAACTGGGGACTTTATTTTAGTCAACAAATTTAATTATGGTGTGCGTTTACCCATCGTAAATACTAAAATCATTGATGTAGGTGAACCAGAACGCGGTGATGTAATTGTGTTCCGTTATCCGCCACAACCGACCATCAGCTATATTAAACGTGTAGTCGGTTTGCCAGGTGACCATATTGTCTATGATCATGGACAACTGATTATCAATGGACAAAAAGTGGCGAAAGTTCCGGTAGAATTTAGCCGTGAAAAAGATATCCTGGATACACCCGCTTCAATTTACCATCAGGAAACATTGGGTAAGCACACCTTTAAAATGCGTGAGCTGGAAGGGGTGAATGTTGCTCGTCAGGCACCGTTTATTAACTATGTTGAAAATGGTAAATATTCATCTGAAAATGGTTTATATTGGGAAGTCAAAGTACCTAAAGGTCATTACTTTGCGATGGGGGATAATCGCGATCAAAGTGCTGACAGTCGTTTTTGGGGCTTTGTACCAGAACAAAATCTAACAGGTCGTGCCTTCTATAAATGGATGCATAAAGAACCTGGATTTAAATTACCGTCGTTTAACCGCAACGGTGTAATTGATTAAGCATGACTGGAAAAAATAACAAATGCGTAAAAATCAACAAGGGGCGTCGTATATTGCAATTTTAATTGCAATTATTGGTTTTGCTTTTTTAGTGAAAATTGCAATTGCGGTTTGGGGACCGTATTGGGATGATCGAATAGTGGATAGCCAAATTGTGGAGTTGCTACAAAGTAGTCCGGCCAATACTGCTCCTTCGAAATTCTCAAGCCAGATGAGTCAGCGTTTAGACATGAATAATGTGCGCGATCTAAAATTTGATGAAATTGCGAAAGTAGTAAACGTTGACGGTCTGGAAGTGAAAAAAGAGTATGAGATAAGAAAGCCTTTCTTACTCAATATAGATTTAGTGTTAAAGTTCGAGAAAAGTTTTGATCAAAGGTCAGCCCAAACTAAGTAATATGCGCTTAGTCAACCGTATCGGTTATCAGTTCAAACAGCCTGAATTATTGCAGCTTGCACTGACCCACCGATCGGTGAGTCATAAAACTAACTATGAGCGCCTGGAATTTCTAGGCGATTCATTGTTAGGGATGATCATTGCCCATTATTTGTATCAAGCCTACCCGCAAGAAAATGAAGGGCGTTTAACGCGTATGCGGGCCACATTGGTTCGTCAGGAAGCATTAGGCAAAATTGCAAACGATTTAAAACTTGGTCCGTGTTTAATCTTAAGCACGGGTGAGTTGAAATCGGGTGGACATCATCGGGAATCTATTCTTGCTGATACTGTAGAGGCGATTATTGGTGCAATTTATGTTGATTGTAACGATTTAAAAGTCTTGCAAGAGATTGTACTGAAATGGTACGCGCCATATTTGGACCATATCGAACCTACAGACCAACTCAAAGATCCTAAGTCACGCTTACAGGAATATTTACAGGCACGTAAAAAACCTCTCCCTGTTTATGACGTTGTAGATATTCAAGGTGATGCTCCGAATCAGCATTTCAAAGTGGAATGCATGATTGAGGGCTTGCCGGTATTGTATGGTGAGGGTTCAAGTCGTCGCTTTGCCGAACAGGCAGTCGCGGCAGATATCTTAAAACAATTGGAGCAAAAGTCTTAATGACTACTCATTCCGATCACATCGATGCTGATCACGAACCGCAAAACCAAGACAGCGGTAACGATTTAATTAACCAATTCTTTAGCTCACAAGGAACGACCATTCCTTCTGATTTCAAAAGTGGTTTTGTTGCGATTGTTGGACGCCCGAATGTGGGTAAATCAACATTAATGAACCATTTATTGGGTCAAAAGCTTTCGATTACTTCACGTAAACCGCAAACCACGCGTCATAAGATTGTCGGGATTGATAGCCGTGAAAAATCTCAGGCAGTTTTTGTCGATACGCCGGGGATGCATAAAAAAGAAGTACGTGCCATCAATAAAATGATGAACCGTGCTGCACATTCTGCACTGCGTGATGTCAATCTGGTGTTATTCGTGGTGGATGCGCAAAAGTGGACCCAAAATGATGAGCTTGTACTGGAAAAACTGAAAAATGCAGAAATGCCGGTCATCTTGGTTATCAATAAGCTGGATACTTTTGAAAACAAGAATCAGGCACTGCCATTGATTCAAGAGCGTGCCAAGCTAATGAATTTTGCCGAGATTGTGCCCGTATCGGCGTTACGTGGTGCCAACCTTGAGCATCTTCGTAATACCATTGAAAAATATTTGCCCTTCCAGCCGCCACTTTATTCACTGGATCAGATTACTGACCGTTCGGAGCGTTTCCTCGCTTCAGAAGTGATTCGTGAAAAAATCATGCGCCAATTGGGTGAAGAACTGCCGTATGACTTGACTGTGCAAATTGAATCTTTCAAGACCGAAGAAGCCACCATCAATCCGAAGACAGGTCGTCCTAAAGCGGCATGTACTTATATTGATGCGACCATTTTTGTTGATCGTCCCGGGCAAAAAGCCATCGTGATTGGTGAAAAAGGGTCTAAGCTGAAAAAAATTGGTATGGATGCCCGTACCGATATGGAAAAAATGTTCGAACAGAAAATCATGCTCACGCTTTGGGTGAAAGTCAAAGGTGGCTGGTCTGATGATGAACGTGCATTAAAAAGCTTGGGTTATAGTGATATCTAAGATCTAAGTTTTCACTTTGAAAGGAACCCTAATGATGAAAGTACTAACTATTGTCGCATGTGTATTGTTCTTGCAAGGCTGTATTCACAAGATCGTTACGGTTCCGGTAAAAGTGGCTTATAAAACCACCAAAGGCGTGGTTAAAGGTACAACAGCTGTGGTGGGTGCCATCATCCCGGATGGGGAAGAAGATTCTGATTCGGAAAAGAAAAAGGATTAGACTGAATTATTCATGCGAAATGAACTGTTGCATGGTTATTTAATCCATCATCGTAAATACCGTGAGCGCAGCCATATTGTGCATCTGTTTACTCAGGAGTACGGCCGTGTGGATGGAATTTTAAGACAAACCCCACCTCCGCAATATCAACCCATTTGTGTGCAAGCTTCCGGTAAATCCGAGCTTAAAAATTTTACCAAGCTGGAAATTGTCAATCAGCCGATTTTCTTTTTTGGCGATGCGTTTTTTTCCGGTTTCTATCTGAATGAAATTATCCTGCGTTTATGTCCTGTTGAAGTGGAAATGCCGCAAACCTTTGTGCAATACCATCAAACCTTGCAGCAATTGCAACAATTGGCACAGCAGGAGCATCCTGATCTTTTCTTGAGACAAATTTTACGTCAGTTCGAACATGCGCTGTTAGAAGATCTGGGCTATGCACTTGATTTTACCGTGGATGCGCAGCAACATAACATTCAGGAATCGCAATCTTATCTGTTTCAGCTCAATGATGGTTTTATTCCTACAGTACAACAGTCACGTTCGACTTTATCTGGGCGGCAGATTCTTTCGATGCAGGATTATGAAAAAGGTAGGGATTTTAATTCCGAGCAGTTACAATTATTGGCTAAGCTGTATCGGCAGATCATTACCGCTCTTTTGGGCGACCGACCGCTGAAAAGCCGTCAATTGTGGATTCAAAATACTCAATCTTAATTTAAAACATCGTTAGGAAATTGTTATGGCTGCATTGCTTGGTGTAAATATTGACCATGTGGCGACTTTGCGACAGGCGCGCGGAACCACTTATCCAGATCCGGTGAATGCGGCTTTAATTTGCGAACAGGCAGGCGCAGAGGGCATCACCCTGCATTTGCGTGAAGACCGCCGTCACATTCAGGATGATGATGTGCGTCGCATGCGTCCGGTGTTAAAGACCCATATGAATCTGGAAATGGCTGTAACACCGGAAATGGTGGAATTTGCCAAGGAAATCAAGCCGCATCATGTGTGCTTTGTGCCAGAAAAGCGTCAGGAAGTGACCACTGAAGGCGGCCTGGATGTGGTGGGTCATTTTGAAGATGTCAAAGCTGCTACTCAAGCCTTGTCGGCAATTGGCTGTGAAGTGTCTTTATTTATTGATGCCGACTTTGCGCAAATTGATGCAGCCGTGGCTTGCGGTGCGCCAACTATCGAGTTACATACAGGTGCTTATGCCGATGCTGAAACCGCAGAAGCCCAGCAGCATGAACTTCAGCGTATTGTCAAAGGCGCGGAATATGCAGCTGCGAAAGGTCTGATCGTGAATGCAGGTCATGGTTTAAACCTGGAAAATGTCACCCCGATTGCAGCTATTCCACAGATTCATGAGCTCAATATCGGTCATTCCATTATTGCTGATGCGGTGTTTGTCGGTTTGGCTCAAGCTGTTCAACAAATGAAAGCTGTGATTAAAGCAGCAAGATAAGTTTTTAGATTATGTCATTAACAAATTATAATGATCTCATGAAGCCAGTCATTGGCTTCCTGGGATGTGAAACGCCAAAAGCTTGGTTAGATGAAGCACTCAATAACCTAGAGTTACTAATGCAAGACCATGCCAATTGTGAAAAAAAGGCAGCCGGAACAGCAATGAACTTAATGTTCCGCTACAGCTTTTTTACCGATTTACAGGTCAAGTTGGCGCAGTTGGTACGTGAAGAGATGCTGCATTATGAGCAAGTGCTGGAATTCATGTCTAAACGCGGACAGGAATGGAAAGCTCTAAGCGCAGGCCGTTATGCAGGTATTCTGCGTAAGGAAA
Source organism: Acinetobacter sp. UBA5934 (assembly GCF_002430855.1). Taxonomy (NCBI): domain Bacteria; kingdom Pseudomonadati; phylum Pseudomonadota; class Gammaproteobacteria; order Moraxellales; family Moraxellaceae; genus Acinetobacter; species Acinetobacter sp. UBA5934. Next base: position 31,380 of record NZ_DJDC01000034.1, read on the forward strand.
TCCGTACTTATGAGCCTGAAGCTTTAATCGATATCCTGATTATTGGCGCTTTTGTAGAAGCACGTTCCTGCGAGCGTTTTTATGCGCTTGCGCCACGAGTCGATGAAGAATTGGGGCGTTATTACCGTTATCTGCTTAAGTCTGAATCACGTCATTATGAAGACTATTTGGCATTGGCTTTAGACGTTGCAAAGACTTCTAAAATGAAAGATCCGGAAGAAGATATTCAGGGACGTATCGAACATATTCGTGAAGTGGAAAAGAATCTGATTCTGTCAGAAGATGATACTTTCCGTTTCCATAGTGGTGTGCCGCATCAAGCTGCTTAAGTTTTTATTGTGTTATTTTATTTAAGAAATCCTCTATGCAAATAGGGGATTTTTTATGTCTCGTTTTTATCTTTTTTAGTCGGAAATAAAAATGCCAATCTAAAATTCTTAGATTGGCATTCATTGATCAGATGGGTTTCAAGCTGGGTCTGAATTAAGCTTCAATGGTCTGAACGGCAATTTTCTTTGCAGGGTCAACTTTACGGCGTACCGCTGGAACTGGTTCACCATAATATTGACGGTCAGCAAAGTAACTTGAGCGAACCATTGGTGCTGCCCAGATATTTTTAAATCCAAGTTTTTGACCATGTGCGGTATAGCGTTCAAACTCTTCTGGAGTCACGAAACGGTCAATCGGTGCATGTTCTTTGGAAGGCTGGAGATACTGACCAATCGTCACATAGTCTACATCGTGTGCTTTTAAGTCATCTAAAAGCGCAATCACTTCTTCTTCAGTTTCACCAATACCGACCATCAAACCACATTTGGTTGGAACATCCGGGCAATATTCCTTAAACATTTTCAACAAGTCTAAAGAATGCTGATAGTCTGAACCTGGACGCATCGCTTTATATAGGCGTGGTACAGTTTCAATATTGTGGTTAAACACGTCAGGCGGGCATTCGGTCATAATGCGCAGCGCCACGTCCATACGACCACGGAAATCGGGAACCAGAATTTCTAATAATGTTTTTGGGCTTAAACTGCGGGCTTCTTTAATGCAGTCAACGAAATGCTGTGCGCCGCCATCTCGAAGGTCATCACGGTCAACCGAAGTGATCACCGCATATTTTAAACCCAGGTTGGCAATGGTTTCAGCCATGTGACGCGGTTCATCCGGATCAAGCGCATTTGGACGACCATGCGCCACGTCGCAGAAAGGACAGCGACGGGTACAGATGTCACCCATAATCATAAAGGTTGCGGTACCGCCACCAAAACATTCAGGCAGATTCGGGCAAGCGGCTTCTTCACAGACAGTATGCAGTTTTTGTGCACGCAAGGTGGTTTTGATGCGTTGAACTTCATCTGGTGCCGCCATCTTGACGCGAATCCAGTCCGGCTTGCGTGGCGTTTCAACCGTAGGTACAACTTTTACAGGAATACGAGCGACTTTTTCTGCGCCACGAAGCTTGACACCCTGTTCAGGTTTACGGTTTTCAGACATATTCAACTTTTCCACTGTTTTTTGACGGGGGAGATACTAGATATATTAGGTCTATCATTATAACGGACTTGAGTCTAAATGGGGCAAAAAGGATATTCATTTAATAAATGTAGTCATCACTTAATATATGTGAGGTAAATACAGAAAATTGCGAGTATTTACGTCATAATATAGCCAAGATAGACCAATATTGAAGATAGGAGCGTTGAATGCCACGTAAAAAAGAGGTCGTTAGTGGAACTTTCGTTAAATACGATGCGGTAGTTCTCGGTTCAGGCCCTGCGGGTGAAGGCGCGGCAATGAAACTTGCCAAATCTGGCAAGCGTGTTGCAATTGTTGATATACGTGAGCAGTTGGGTGGTAACTGTACGCATGTAGGAACCATTCCAAGTAAAGCATTACGTCAAACGGTATCGAGCATTTTACGTTACCAACGTGACCCAATGTTCCAGAAAGTGGGCGACTGGAAACAGTTCACCATGAAACAGGTGTTGCGTAATGCCCATAAAGTGATTCAGCAACAGGTCGAAACCCATTCCCGTTTTTATGACCGCAACAAAATTGATATTTATCATGGTCGTGCCTACATCCAAGATCAAAATACCGTACTGATCTTTAGTCCTGAAGGCATAACTGAAACAATCGTTTTCCAGCAATTAGTGATTGCGACAGGTTCACGTCCATACCGTCCAGCGGCGCTTGATTTTAATCACCCACGTGTATTCGATTCAGACAAAATTCTGGATCTGGATTTTTCCATCCAAAAAATTATCATTTATGGCGCCGGTGTGATTGGTTGTGAATATGCATCGATCTTCATTGGTCTGGACCATAAAGTTGATCTGATCAACACTCAGCACAAATTACTCAGCTATTTGGATGATGAAATTTCCGATGCCTTGTCTTACCGTTTGCGCGAGCAGGGTGTATTGATTCGTCATAACGAACAACTGGATCATCTTGAAACATTTGATGATCACGTGGTCATGCATTTACAAAGCGGTAAGAAAATTAAAGCCGATGCCATTTTATGGTGTAACGGCCGTTCGGGTAATACCGATGGTTTAGGGCTTGAAAATGTAGGCATTAGGCCAAACAGCCGTGGTCAATTGACGGTGAATGAACAGTACCAGACAGAAGTGGAAAATATCTACGCTGCTGGCGACGTGATTGGCTGGCCATCACTGGCATCTGCTGCTTACGACCAAGGGCGCTGCGCCGGTTCAAACATGAGCGGTGAAGAGAATGTTAAACCGGTAACGGATATTCCAACAGGTATTTATACCATTCCGGAAATTTCGTCGATTGGTAAGACTGAACAACAGTTGACTGAAGAGAAAATTCCTTACGAAGTGGGTCAGGCATCGTTCCGTCATCTGGCACGTGCACAAATTACCGGCGATACAGTTGGCGAATTAAAAATCCTGTTTCATCGCGATACTTTGGAAGTTCTGGGTGTACATTGCTTCGGTAATAATGCCTCAGAGATTATCCACATTGGTCAGGCCGTGATGAACAGTCCAAACAATACCATCAAGTATTTTGTTGAAACGACGTTCAACTATCCGACGATGGCGGAAGCGTACCGTGTAGCGACATTGAATGGTATGAACCGTTTATTCTAAGATTTTTTAAATTTTAGATGCAAAACCCGCAAGTGAAGGCCTGCGGGTTTTTTATTTATGGACTTAATGTTGTGCAGCGAGTTGTACTGAACATGGTTGTTCCTATAAAGCGGGATATCTAGTCCGATAACTCAATAATTTTCACATCAATATTCTGCATGATCATGTGCTTTAATTTAGGCAGCCATGTTACGGCATTCGGCCGCACATTGCTGGCAAGTTTCTGCGCATTGCTTGCAATGTTCAGCTTCATGCTTACTGCATTCTTTGGCGCAGTAATCGCACATTTGCGCACAGAGCTGACAGATTTCCTGCATGAAAGCAGAGGTTCTTTGTTCAGATCGGGCGCATAAGTTGCACATATCGGCACAATCCAGACAGCGTTTGATGCATTCACGCATCATTTCTATGTCATTTTCATCCAGACAAGCGGCTGCACAACTGGTACAGGTCAAAGAACAGGTCATACACATTTGGGCGCAATCTGAAAAGCTGACAGTATTATTCATTCTGTTTTCCTGATCGATAGGTTTAAAATTGATATCTAAATAAGCTAATTAGAAATAGACCAAGAAAATAGAGAAATTAAGTGATTAAAAGTAACCAGTGTCCGCTTTAAGTAAGCGAATACTTCATTATAAAAGCTCCTTAATGGTTAGACATTGGATCACTGGATTTTATAGATTGGATCAGAAAAAAGAGTAATGTTCCAATAGCCACAACAGCCCGTAATAACCAAAGAAACTGCTAATTAAGCTCACCCAGACTGGAATTTTGCTTTTAAGGAGTGAAATGACAGTGATAATAAAAATCACATCTAGGCCAGACAGTACATATTTTTGTCCCATCTGCACCACCAGGCATAATAACAGGCCTACTACCGCTGCATTAATGCCTGCCAAAGCATGAAATAACCGTGGAAAGTGCATTAAACGTGACCAGTACGGTAAGGCGCCAAAGATGAGCAAGAAAGAAGGCGAGAAAATCACCACAGTCGCAAAAGCGGCATTCAACACTGCCGATGAACTTAAAGGTAATAAAGCACCTAGATAACTGGCAAAACTAAATAAGGGGCCTGGCATCAGCTGGGCAATCGCATAGCCTAAGTCAAAATGTTGCTGCGAGACTAGGCCGGTTACGACAAAGTCCTGCTGTAAAAAGGGCAAAATAATATGTCCACCACCAAAGACCAAAGAGGCTGTGCGGTATAAACCTGTGAAACTGTCGAGCCAGAGACTGGGAAAAAATTGCTGTAATACGGGAACAATCAAAAATGGCAAGGCAAATAAAATCAGCCAGAGATACGCAAAGGATTTTTTGGGTGTGGTTGATGCACTCGCAGTAGATTTAAAGGTATTTTGTGGGGGAAAATAATGTAGATAAATCAGTCCTGCCAAGGTACCGAAAAGAATCACCAAAACCTGATTAATGCTCAGCGGTACAACATAGACAAATAAGCCAGACAGCAGCATTAATACATACTGCCATTGCTCTTTACAAAAGCTACGTAACATTTGCCAGAATGCCCATGCCACCACGCTAAATACAATGAGTTGAATCACATGGAAAAATTCAACAGAAAAATAACTGGAAAATTGAATACCAAGCATTGCAGCAAGGGTCATCAGTAGGGCAGAAGGTAGAGTAAAGCCCAGCCATGCCAGCAGCGCCCCCCGATAACCTTTCAGCTGATAACCAATCGCAAGACCCATCTGGCTACTGCTGGGGCCAGGTAAAATTTGTGCCAAAGCCAAGAGATGGGCATATTGCTGCTCATCCAGATATCCAAGCTGCTGCACAAAACGCCGATAAAAAAATACCAGATGCGCTGCCGGACCGCCAAATGCCGTACAGCCTAATTTAAGGAATATTTTAAACAAGCTGAAATATGACAGCATCGGAACAGAGGGCAACATAATGATCCAAAAATATTTGAGTTTTAGCCTGCGCAAGATGAACAGGCCAGATTTACCTTGTTGCGAGATTTTCCTGCAATGCATATTTCTAACATGAAAAAGCCCATCCCAAGTGATTACTTTTGATGGGCTTTTATTTTTTAATTTAACCTGCAAATATTTAATAAAGATGACCATCCTGAAAATAATGTGCGATCTGATGAGTTTCACTGGCGTTATTTGCGAGACGAAGAGGCAGATGTTCAACCACCTCATCATTTAATAATTTAGCCATGAAAATGAACTGCTTTTTTAGTCAATATAAAAAAGAGTCACTGTAAGTAAAAAATGCAGCATCATGACGCATTTTTTATTTTATTTACGATGTTGAACATTCGTAAATGTGAGTTGGGTCATGATGCTGTGGAGTAATTTTATGACGCGTTTTTATTGTTATTATTTCAGATCAATAAACACCATTAATAAGGTCGACCTCCTGCCAGACTGATACGCTTTAATAAACGGCGCTGCTCACTGGGGAAGGGTTTGCGTGAATGCAGGGTGACCTGATTATCCCAAAATACAATGTCGCCTTCTTGCCATTGATGTTCATAACGAAATTCAGGTTTTAACAGATGTTCGCGCAACGAAGCAATGAGTTCGTTACCCGCCTGATCATCATAATTGACCAGTTCCACTTCAGAATGGGTATTTAACCACAGTGCTTTACGGCCACTCTCAGGATGGGTGCGTACCAGTGGATGAGCATAGGCATGACCAATAATCGGCTGATCTTTAAAGCGATATAATGGGCTGTTGCCATAACCATTGTGATCATTATCTTTAAGATGTTGTCTACGAACAAATGGGTTATAGGTAATCAGTTGTAATTGATCGATATGCTTTTGGGTTTTCTCATCCAGTGCTTCATAAGCCTTGATAGTATTAAACCATGAGGTTTGTCCGCCATCTTTGGGTAATTCAATTGCATAAAGTAATGAACCAAAAGAAGGAAGCGGAGTCCACTGGTGATCGGCATGCGGCGAAAGTTCGCCATAGCCGGTGTAATCACCTTGTCCCACAGCATTGGAAACGGGCACGACATCGGGTGGTGTACCGGTATCTGTTTGGGTGGCAAGTACAGGATTATCTGCACTTGGGCGGAAAATGGAACCAAAATAGCTGGCAAAGGCCAAATACTGTAAATCGTCCAAGCGCTGGTTTTTGAAAATTAGAATCAGATGCTGAGCCAGTGCCTGCTTTAACCGGTAAATGGTTTCACCCGCTTGGGCTTTGCGTGCATCCAGGCCTAAAACCACAGCGCCTAGAGCTTCGCCTTCTAAGGGCACAATAGTAATGTCTTGTGGATTTTGAAACTGTTCTGGCTGATGCCAGCGCGGCGCATCATGAATTGCTTGAGAAAGTTGGGTAAGTACTGTCATTGTTTTGCTCTAATGTTTTATGTTGAAATAAAATCTAAGCAATACAAAACAAAAAATAAAATCAAAATATTTACTAAGCTTATGAAATGACAGTGAAAAATACTTAAATCAATGATTGTTAAACTTTTAATATAAACAGCAAAACAAAGCAGATTTTTTGCTGTTTTCACTGCTGATATTTCAGCATTAATGCGGACAAAAGGCTTGATTGAAATACTCAAACAGTTGCGGTGTTTTGATCCACAGCAGAATGGCGATGGCCAATAACAGGCCAATCGCTGCAGCAGTCAGGATTTTAAGCCCAAGCATAGAATCAGTCATGAACCACATGCTCCTCATTGACAAAGAAATGAACCAGAACACCGAATACGCTTAATAGAATGGAAAACATCCAGATCATATTATAGTTGCCAGTCATGTCATGATTGACACCCCCCAGCCATCCGCCAAAGAACGAACCAACCTGATGGGTAAAGAACACGATACCACTGAGCATGGACAGGTATTTTATCCCAAACATATTCGCCACAATGCCGTTAGTCAGGGGAACGGTAGATAACCAGAGTAAACCCATAATGACGCCAAAGCTGTAAATTGTCCAGGTACTCAAAGGCAGCAATAAAAACCCAATAATGGCAATACCACGCAGGCCATATAGACCCATCAGTAAGTAAGGTTTGGAGTATTTTCCACCCAGCCAGCCTGCGGTATAGGTGCCGACAATATTAAATAAACCGACCAGAGCCAGGAACACTGTGCCTGTGGTGGCATCAAAACCATGATCAATCAGATAGCCAGGCAAATGAATGCCAATAAAGACCACCTGGAAGCCACAGACAAAGAAACCTAAAGACAGGAACCAGAATGGTTTGTGATTTTTGGCAATCACCAGAATTTCTTTAACGCTCAGTGCCGGTTTATGGATGGCCGCCGATATGTTATTGGGGGTATAAGCGGGCGCTTTTAAGGTCCACGCCAATGGAACAATGAAGGCAATTAAAATTGCACTAACCATCAATGCAGCTGACCAGCCGGCACTCTGTAACAGTAGCAGGGTAGACGGCAGCATAATAAATTGGCCAAAAGACCCGGCTGCGCTGGCAATGCCCATCGCCAGACTACGCTTTTCAGGGTGTGCGGCACGTCCCACAGCAGAAAGCAGCACAGGAAATGAGGTGGCAGAAAGAGCCAAACCCAGAATTAACCCAACACTTAAATTCAGCAGCAAGCCACTTGAGCTGACTGCCATAAGCAACAGGCCAAGGGTATAGAGGGCGCCTCCCACAGCGACCACGATTTTACTGCCGTATTTGTCGGCAAAAGCTCCTGTGACGGGTTGTACCGCACCCCAAATCAGGTTTTGCATGGCGATGGCGAGACTAAACACATTATGTCCCCAGCCAAATTCATGGCTCATGGGCACCAGATACAGACCAAATGCATGACGGACACCCAATGACAAAGCCAGAATAATGGCACTTCCAATTAACATATAAATCAGAGGTTTGGAAAAACGGGTATCTGACATAATTCATCCATGCTGGGCTGTGTTGCGGCTATGTTATTCGATTCTGCAAGGCTAAGCGATTAAATAAAACTTAAACAAAAGATAAAATTAAGTTATAGAAAGTTTTATCAAGATAAAAAAAGACGACTTGAAGTCGTCTTTTGATAACTGAAAATTTAGAAACGCATCCCTACACCGGCATAGGCCAATAAAGGATTAATTTCAATATCTGCTTTCGAGCGGATGAGCTCGCCGTGAGTTGCATCACTGACTGTAATGGTGGTTTCATTTTTCATGTGGGCATATGAGACTGAACCCACTGCGAACCAGCGCTCATTAAAATCATAGGTGAAACCGACAGTCGCAATTGGAGCAATTGTATCGGTTGCTTCAAGGTCTACTGTAGGATTGGCTTTACTAGGTTTGCCTTCGAGTGAAGCTCCGGCATTGCCTTCTTTGATATTGGCAATCATATGACCGGCTGCAATCAAGTCCTGTTCAGTACGCGGGTTAATTTCCAGCTCGTTAAAATAAGCATACATTACCCCTAAACCGACATAAGGACGGAATTTATTGACCCCGGTTTTACCAAAATGATATTGGAATTCAAAGGCGGGTGTCCAGGCACGTGCCGAAGCAGCAGGTCCATGTGCCTCCAAATCTGTAATAAAAATATCATTTTTCAGATCAATATTAAGAAATTCTAAAGGTAAACTACCAATTTGTGGGGTTGCCACAGCAGCAAAGGGTGCATAAATTTTCCCTTTACCCTGTAAGTCTACTTTAGGTGGAATGCCGGCTTTCATTTCAAAAGAAACATGATCGGTAAAGAAGTAATTGGTCATGATCCCCAGCGTAGTAACATCATCTGCTTCCAGACCTGTACCGGGATTATTCCACTCCTCCAGCCCCTGAATCTGTGAGCTACCACTCAGCCCGCTTCCCAGTTGACCGCCGGTAAAAAAGCCCAAACCTCTTAAAACCGTGGCAAGCGTAGTCTGATTGACCTCGGGATTGAGATTGTTTAATACGGTATCAACCTGAATATCTCCATTCCTGGAAATTTCACCATTTTTAACTGCAGTATTGACTTGAAAAGGTTGGGCTTTACCTTGAGGCATAACATGTAGTGCGCCGACAGAAACAGAAAAGCGTTTAAAGCCATCTCCATCTTGTAAACTAAAATACGGAGAATCGGCATAGCTCACGGCGGGCAGGGCAGCAAGAGACGACATCATGCAAAGTAAGGTTTTTTTCATTCAGGGACTCCATGTCCATTTTGCGATTATTAGTTTTTTTCGTTCACTTTTCTTATTCTATATTTAGAGAAAATTCATTTTGTTACTAAAAAATATTAATCGGGTAGTATTCATGTAAAAAATTAGCTATTTTGTTTCAATAACATAAAGAAAAATAAATTTATGTAACATGTTTTTTTTACAGTTGGGTAAAATTCATACAGTCAAAAGTCGGTCAAAAATGAAAGCATATTTATATATTTTTAACGCATTAAAGCAGCTTTTATGAAGGGCAGATGTGATTAATAGTCATTAGGATGCAGTTAAAACCGGGTCCCTCACTCACATAAATAAATTGATGATACGTAGAGTTAAAATCCCATCTCGCACTAAGAGGCATTTTTCCGTACAATATGTTGCAGAAATCCTTGAGTGAATCATATGAGCACCCAAAATACTCCCAAGAAAAAACCATTGGTGAATTTACCGTTTCCGATCAAAAAGGCAGATGAGAATTCCTCCGATGAAGTATTGGAAGATTTACGTCCCAAACCTCAGCGCTATGCTGATCGTACCTGGATGCCGCCACGTGGTACACGCCGTTCTATGGGCAAACGTTAAATTCTTCGTATAAAAAAGCCATGGTCTGACCATGGCTTTTTTATTGCAGTATTACAAAGGGTTTTACGTCCTTTAATTTGTGCTATCAGGATGGCTTCGTCTATCATGGTTCTGATAATAATTTCTTTTTTGATGATACATGTCCAGGTCAGCACGCTTAAGCATGTCATCTATCCGTTCTTGCTCAAAACTTGTGGCATGACCAATAGACAGGCTCATGGGCTGAGTGGAATAAAATTGATTATCGACCGATAACAACTCATGCAGGCTTTGCAAACAATTTTGTAGCGCTGCTTCATCTGCACCAGGTAAAAGTACCACAAACTCGTCTCCGCCAATGCGTGAAGCTGAATAGGGGGTATGTTGAATCAGCTGGTTCAGAATGTTGCCCATTCGGCGTAATACACTGTCTCCTGCATCATGGCCAAGACTGTCATTCAGGGCTTTTAGTCCATTTAAATCCATAAAAATACAAGAAATTGGACGCAATAGATTGCGTTCAAGCCGGTTCAGTTCTGCCATATAAAAAGAACGGTTACATAGTTTAGTCAGCACATCATGCTTGCCTAAATATTCCAGATAATTTTCAGCTTTTTTGCGTGCCGTAATATCAGTCAGGGCAACCTGTACAATGCCCCAGTCATCTAGATAATCTGGAAATACGGTAAATTGCAGCAGTACATGACGAATACTGCCATCAATGGCGTAATTTACCGCTTCACGTTGATGATGCAGATGACCATTCCACAGTTCAATCAATTGTTCTCTAAAAGTTTGTACCATTTCTTCAGCAAAAACTTTATGAACGTTTTTAAATAGAATCTCTTTACTTGAGGCGCCGAACAAATCTAGCGTGGCCTGATTGACATCAAGAATCACAATCTCTTTAATGCATTCCTGCACAAAATCAGGATGTACATCTAGAAAGGTTACAAAGTCTTCAATGCCCAAGATACGGAGCTGATCTAATTTTAGTTTGATTCGGCTGAAATCTTCTACCCAAAGTGAGGTCGGAGAATAAGTAAAGCGCGCCTCTGCAAGATGACGGCTTTGCTCTTCAAGACGGCAGGCTTCAGTATAAGCTGTAATATCTTCAGTGGTAATTAAGACTAAGGACAAATCCTGTTTATGTTGCGGCAGCACAATGCCTTTGAGCTGGATATCCAGACGTTTGCCTGTCAGGGTGTAATTCACGGCAGAATGGGAGAAATGCGTTTCGCCATTCCATAAGGCGACCAGTTCCTTGATATGGGTTTGGGTCATATCTGCTTTAAAGACCGATTCCAGATTTTGGCACAGCTGATCCAGATCTTTGGCCTGATACAGTTCCAGTGTTTTTGCATTTACCCGCAAGATTTTAATTTTTCTGGCACATTGGAGAATGCGCGATTGGTCTTGCTGTAAAAACTTTAAAAGATCTTGCACGCCTTGTTCACGCCAGATATCGAATTGTTTTTTGACTTCACTATAGTCTTCAAGCCACATCGCGATAGGGGAGATTTCAAAAAAGGGAGAATCTAGCATGTCCATTCAAGGCGCTCGTCATTTTTATTTAACTTCAAGTGGGCAGTATAAAGATAAAAAATGATTTTAAAATAACGTGATAAGTAAAATATTATGATTTGTTAATGCGGAATACATCACAAAATGGTTAGTTTAAAAAAAGCCAATTCATTAATTGGCTTTAATACAGAAGAATTGAAAATTACCGGCTTTGTCTTCGTGCTTTATTTTCCGGTTTTGGTGCCGGAATTTCACGTTCACCTTGCCAGACATCGATAAAGTCTTTTTCATTGATGTTGTAGAGTTCAAGTAAGGCTAAAATTACCCCGCCAAACAGCATTGAACCTTCTGAGTTAGTTTGCCATTCAAAAATCTTGCCGTTTAACACATGCAAAATATCGGAAATTTCAAAAATGCGATCCCGGCCATTACTATCAGTTGGATACATTTGGGTATTTAAAATAATTCGCGCGGCACTTTTTTCATTTTCGGATAAATCGAGCTGAGTAATGATTTCTTCATCGGGAGGTGAAAAGATCACCGCATCAGTAAATACGGTTCTAAGAAAATGACGCGTCAGTTTGGGTAAGGCTCTTTCTACAAAAGGGCGAAAAGAAATAGGCAAAATAACATTATGAGAAATGCCCTTGAACATGGGAGCAATTTCTTCGGTTTTGTAGCCGGCAATCCCGCAACCAATGGAGGTAATGAAATACGTCATTTTCGGATGGTTTTTGGTATAGATTTTAAAGTCATCAATATAATGCTGAATTTGCGATAAGGGCATCTGTTGCAAATGCTCATTCATGGTGGGAATGGCATAGCTCTGACCCGCCCAGCCACGACCTACGCCTTGCACTGCACCAAAGTGCTGTAGTGCGGTACGCGCAGCTCCACCTGCATGGTTTCCTGCCATGTTGCTGCCAAAAACAAAAACGGTATCTTCCGGTAAATTTTTGACAATACTTTCGTCATGGTAATGGTAAGTCATAGGCTTTATTGTGATCAGGATGCTTTGTTTCATGTTGCTATTGAATGCGTATGCGGTCAAGACAAAATTGCTGCAATTTTCTTATTTAGTAGATATCCTTCATCAGCCAAAATATGTTTAATATTGGATTTTTTAAATCAGCACTGCCTTATATAGTTGATTTGATTTTTATGCCTTTGCGTAGGCATTAGTTCTACTTTTGAGAGGTCAAAAGTAGACAAAAACCTTTTGTTTCCCATACACGACGTCCTTGTCGTGATGGGAAACATGTGGCATCCATGCCACATTCATGAATCCAATACATACTAAAATCTATTTTTAATTTTGGCTTTACAAGCAACTGTAGTGATTAAAAAATGATTTATGAAAGAGGTCTGGTATAGATGGCTAAATATCGAAAAATTGATATTGAATGTTGAGCTTTAACCCTCATATTATTGAAACTGCATTTAAGTATAGAAGCTGAATAATATGTCGGATAGTCATCAACCTTTTGAATTAGTGACCAGCTATCAGCCTGCGGGTGATCAGCCACAAGCCATTGAAAAATTAGTCAAGGGGATTCAAAAAGGCTATCACGACCAGCTGTTACTCGGGGTAACCGGTTCGGGTAAAACCTATACCATGGCCAATGTCATTTCCCAGTTGCAGCGTCCAACCATTGTCATGGCACATAATAAAACCTTGGCTGCCCAGCTGTATGGCGAATTCAAGTCATTTTTCCCGAATAACGCGGTTGAGTATTTCGTCAGCTATTATGACTATTATCAGCCGGAAGCGTATGTGCCATCTTCCGACACTTTTATTGAAAAAGACTCCGCGATTAATGACCATATTGACCAGATGCGCCTTTCGGCCACGAGGTCATTATTGGAACGCCGTGATGCGATTATTGTCGCTTCGGTTTCGGCCATTTATGGTTTGGGTGACCCGAATGCCTATATGAGCATGTTGCTGCATATTGTACAGGGTGACCGGATCAGCCGTGATGACATCATCCGCCGCCTGGTGGAAATGCAATATACCCGTAATGAACTGGAATTCTTGCGTGGTACTTACCGTATCCGTGGTGAAATTATTGATATTTTCCCGGCTGAATCGGATCAGGATGCAATTCGTATTGAGCTGTTTGATGATGAAGTCGATTCGATTCGCTGGTTTGATCCTTTAACCGGCAAAATGGTGCGTAAAGTGCCGCGTGTAACCATTTATCCTAAAAGCCATTATGTGACCCCGAAAGATAACTTGCAGCGCGCCATCGGTACCATTCGTGAAGAACTCCAGGAACGTTTAGGTTTCTTTCGTGCCAATGATAAATTACTGGAAGCGCAGCGCATTGAACAGCGTACCCGCTATGACCTGGAGATGATGCAGCAGCTGGGCTATACCAATGGTATCGAAAACTATTCACGACATTTGTCCGGCCGTCCGGCGGGCGAAGCGCCCCCGACATTGTTTGATTATATTCCCGATGATGCTTTATTAATTATCGATGAGTCGCATGTCACGGTTCCACAAATTGGTGCCATGTATAAGGGTGACCGTTCGCGTAAAGAAAACCTGGTCAATTACGGATTCCGTTTGCCAAGTGCGCTGGATAACCGTCCAATGCAGTTTGAAGAATGGGAGCGTATTGTTCCAACCACGATTTATGTCAGTGCAACACCGGCAAAATACGAACTAGAAAAATCTGAACAGATTGCCGAGCAGGTGGTTCGTCCAACTGGACTGGTGGATCCTGAAATTGAAATCCGTCCAGTCTTGACTCAGGTGGATGATGTACTTTCGGAAATCAATATCCGTAAGGAACTGGATGAACGGGTTCTGGTCACGACATTGACTAAACGAATGGCAGAAGATTTAACTTCATATTTGAAAGAATACGGAGTCAAAGTGGCTTATCTGCACTCGGATATTGATACGGT
>NZ_DJDC01000010.1:0-4542 GCF_002430855.1 Acinetobacter sp. UBA5934
TTATATCTATCTAGGTGATGAGCTAGGTAGCCAGTATGGTTATGGTGTGGATGTGATGTATCACACTGTTAGTGAAAAAATTATTAATTTAATGGTTTTTCCATGGTCTATCCTGGATAAAAGTGTTATCTATTTTAGTATTATTTTCTTAATTCTTCCTTTTTTAATGGGATATAGCTTTTCAAGAGATTTGAAAAAAATTATTCCAATCTTTATTTTTTTATTGATTTGGTTTGCTTTACCTCATTTCATAAATAAAACATATTTTATTTATGAGCGTTACTCGATTTTATTTTTTGTTTTCTATTATTTGTTATTTGATCATAAGAAAGAATATTTTTATTCTAAATACTTTAAAGTTTTATTTTTTATTTTAGTCTTTTATTTAATGCTAGAGGACTATAAAAATATTTTTTTAGCAAAAAAAGAAACGACTGATTTTTCGGAAGTTATAGAAGTATTGCCAAGTGAAAAACGTGTGTTAGGTCTGATCTTTGAGCCTATTAGTTCAAGTGTTAGTATTCCATTTACTTATGTTCATTTTGCTTCTTGGTATCAAGCACAAAAAAATGGATGGAGTGATTTTAATTTTGCGTGGTTTCATCCACAAATCGTAAGATATAAACCATCAAAAACTCCAGAGGTTAAACCGGGATTTGAATGGACACCACAACATGTTCAATACTTAAATGCATGTGATAATTATGATATATTAATTGTTAGAGCTTATGATATATCTGTGAGGCACTTGATAGAGCATAGCACTTGTCGTAATTATACGTTATCAGTACATCATGGCTCTTGGCTGATTTTTGAGAAAAATAAATAGGTAGTTATTATGGGGCACATCTACAAAGATTCATTTTTTAATTATATTGATATTTCATCATCTCGATCAGCTAAAAAGTTTATTGAAATGATTGATCTACCTTTAAATATTCAGACTATTCTAGATATTGGTTGTGGGCGTGGGGCTTGGATTGCTAAATGGGAAAAAAGTGGAAGATCCGTATTCGGTGTAGATGGTGAATATATTGATTTAAATAACTTATTAGTTTCTACAGAAAACTTTAAGTATCAAGATATTTCTCAAGATTTTGATTTAAATAAAAAATATGATTTAGTTCAGTGTTTAGAAGTGGCTGAACATTTGGCTGAAAAAGATTCAGACACTTTGGTAAATAATATAGTTAAACATGGTGACATTGTTTTATTTTCAGCTGCTGTACCGGGTCAAGGTGGGGAGTTTCATGTTAATGAACAGCCTCTAAGTTATTGGGTAGAAAAATTTAAACATCATGGTTACGTATGTTTTGATTATATAAGACCTCAAATTTCTAATGAAAAAAGTATAGAGCCTTGGTATAGGTACAATTCTCTTTTATTTGTCAAAAGTGAAAAAGCAAATGATTTACCTGAAGAAATAAAGCTAACCCAAGTAATCGATACCTATAATTATAATAAATTCGTGAGCCAATCATGGATTATTAGAAATGGGATTTTAAAAGTTTTGCCAGCAGAAATTATTAATATCATTGCGAAATTAAAGCATTATACAATCGCTTTGAGTAAATGATGATATATTTAATTTTGCTACTCAGTAGCATATCGGCTGCAGTAGGACAAATTTTTCTGAAAAAAGGAGCATATAGCTTTTTTAATGGCCATTTGTTTTTTGGCGTCTTTCTTTATTTTTTAGGCTTTCTCTTATGGGTTTATTGTCTTTCGAAAATAAACCTTACTATTGTATATAGTTTTACATTACTTACCTTTGTGATGGTATTTTTGTTATCTTATTGTTTTTTAAATGAAAAATTAAGCCTAATGAGTGGTTTAGGTATTCTAATTGTCTCTCTAGGCTTTGCAATGATTGTTAAGGGTCAAACATAATAAATGGAAACCAAATAACCTACTAATATTCCTAAAAAAAATCCAATAATAATTTCTAACTTACTATGACCAATACGCTCTCTTAATATAGGTTCTTTATAGTTTTTTAGCTTATTAATTTCGATAGCATGTTGTTCCATCTTTTTTCTTAACCCATTTGCATCTAATATCACAATAAAAGCTAGGGTGAGTGCAACGCCAAAAGCAGGCGTATCAATTCCATCCTTAAAAGCAATCAAACTCGCCATACTACTCACGATTGCGCTATGGTTGCTCGGCATACCACCATAACCAATTAAATCAAAGGCAAGTCTTTTTTCTTTTAAACAATTGACTACAAATTTTGTTATTCCACAAACTAACCAGGTAAAAAATGGAGTAATTAAATAAATATAATAATTCACACAAAATACTCAAAAATTAAGTTGGAAATAAAACCCAAATACAGCATCCCACCCAAAGCAATACAGTCAGTAATATTTGTTTATCCTGAATAATCACATCTGTTGGAGATTCACCACCTTTTAAAGTTTCAACTATGTACCAATAACGGAACAAACCAAAAATGACCAATGGAACAGTAACAACCAACTTTGGCTGAACCTCCATAACATAAAGGCTATAAAAAACTACGGCTGTAACAGCTGACATTTCAGCAAAGCGATCGATTAAAGTTACTGAATAATAGGCAAGAACTCCTCGACTTTGCGATCCGCTTTGTAATAGTTCTTGACGCCTTTTAATAGAGGCTAAATACAATGAAATACTCAGTGTTGTAATAAACATCCAATGTGAAACAGGAACAGTAAGTGCCATTGCACCAGCATAAACTCTCAGCACAAAACCAAAAGCCACAATAAAAATTTCAATAACAGGTTCATGTTTTAATTTGAACGTATAGGCCCAATTTAAAACTAAATAAATGAAAATCAAATAAATGACGTTTGGAACCACAGCCCAAAAACTGATAAGCACAATATAGAGTAATGTCAATAAAATAATTGCACTTTGAGGACTAACTTGGCCAGAAGCCAAAGGCCGCTTCTTGGATTTCTCTGGATGTATTCTATCTTTTTCTATATCTTTAAGATCATTCACAATATAGACAGCTGATGCAGCTAAGCAAAAAAGAAAAGCCGCTAATAAAGTAGAATAAATAGAATCAGGGTGTAAAAATTCACCCGCAAAAATTAAAGGCGCAAAAACAAAACTATTTTTAACCCATTGCTTTGGCCTGACTAACTTAATCAGTCCTTGCATTTCCCCTAGAAATGTCCTTTTTTGTGCTATATCATGCATTTAATTCACAACACTATTAAAATTTTAAATGATTGATTCGTTTAGACTTGCAATGCTCTATACGGCATTTGCGATAGTTGCTACGCTATGCAACATCTTAGCACAAGATATTTTTAATTATTTGTACTCTGGTGATTTTTCAATCTTAATTTCAATCCTCATCGGTACTGGTTTTGGGCTTGTTGTCAAATATATTTTAGATAAAAAATATATTTTTCAATATAAAACAAAAACTGCCGAACATAATCGACAAATTTTTTTTCTATATACCATTATGGGTATTCTAACAACTATGATCTTTTGGGGCTTTGAATTTGGATTTCATTATATTTTCGAAACAAAAGAAATGCGCTATCTTGGGGGGATATTTGGTTTGATGATTGGTTATATCTGTAAATATTATCTGGACAAACGATACGTATTTCGAAAGGTGTAAAGCATGTCAAAAGTACAGTCTTGGGGAAGACTTTCAGATTTTGATCACAATGTTATTCACTTTCATACCACTGATCATATCTGTAAAGAGCTTGGAAATTATTTACCTGGCGTAGCCTATGGAATGGGTCGTAGCTATGGAGATGCTGCATTAAATCCTCAGGGTAATTTATGGTCTTCTTCTGGATTGAATCACCTGATTTCATTTAATCAGCTGACAGCTGAATTACATTGTGAAGCGGGTGTAACATTACAGGATATTCATCGAACGCTGATTCCTCAGGGGTGGATGTTACCAGTATCACCGGGCACACAAATGATTACGGTGGGTGGGGCAATAGCAAATGATGTACATGGGAAAAATCATCATGGTTTTGGTTCATTTGGTGATCATGTTATATCGATAAAATTGCTACGGACAGATGGTGAAATTATAGAATGCTCACATGCAGAAAAATCAGAATGGTTTTATGCAACATTGGGAGGTATTGGATTAACAGGCATTATTCTGGAAGCCAGGTTACGTATGCGGAAAGTGGATAGTTCATGGATTCAGGCTCAAACTATTCCTTATCATAATCTGGAAGAGTTCTTTGAATTATCTGCTGCTTCTGAGGCAAATTGGGAACATACGGTTTCATGGCTTGATTGTAAAAACAGTGCATCTGCTAGGGGGCTTTTTATTCGTGGTAATCTGGCAAAAATACAGGGAAAATCTGAGCCTGAATATAAAGATAAAACTTTTCCATTTACACCGCCTATTTCTTTAATTAATAAGCTGAGTTTGTCTGCATTTAATTTTGCTTATTTTTATGGAAATTCAATGAAAAAAAATCCATATAAGATTCATTATGAACCGTTTTTTTATCCATTGGATAGGCTGCATGAATGGAACCGGATGTATGGCAATGCTGGCTT
>NZ_DJDC01000010.1:4775-8485 GCF_002430855.1 Acinetobacter sp. UBA5934
GCAATGCTGGCTTTTATCAATATCAGAGTGTCGTACCCTCTGATATTGGAAAGGATGCAACTCAGGAAATGCTGAGAGTTATAAAAAAATCTGGCGAGGGGTCTTTTTTAGCTGTATTGAAAACTTTTGGAAGCCGACAGTCAGGTGGTCTGTTAAGCTTTCCTCGGCCAGGTGTCACGCTTGCTCTGGATTTTCCCAATAGAGAGGAAAAAACTTTAAAACTTTTTAACGAACTTGATCATATTGTGCAGGAAGCCAATGGCTGTCTTTATCTTGCAAAAGATGCCCGTATGCCAAAAAAATTATTCGAAACGGGATACCCACATATTCAGAAGTTCTTAAAATATCGGGATCCAGGTATAAGTTCCAGTATGTCCCGTCGATTATTAGGTGTGTAATATTATGTCAGAAAAGTTAAGAATTCTTATAGTGGGCGGAACTTCAACTATTGGTGAGCATTGTGCGCGAATATGGTTGAGTCAGCAGTCCTGCGAACTGATACTTTTAGGTCGTAATGATAGAAAATTAAAGCGAGTGGTTGATGACTTAAAAGTGCGTTTTCCTGAAGCAGTAGTTTGTGCGATAACAGTCGATTTTTTAGATACATGTGCTATTCAGGATTGCATTTCCACTATAGATCAACAAGCTCCGATTGATATAGCTCTTGTTGCTCATGGTAATCTGCCAGATCAAGATGTTTGTGTGGTTGATATTGACCAATGCCGCGAGGCTATAGAGGTTAATGCAGTATCACCAGTTCTTTTTGCAGAAGCCATAGTTCAAAAAATGATTGAGAGTAATCATGGAAAACTGGCCGTTATTGGTTCTGTAGCTGGGGATCGTGGACGTAAATCAAATTATATATATGGTGCTTCGAAAGCATTGATCGGAACATTCATGCAAGGCTTACAACACCGTTTGGTACTTATGAGATCAAATGTTCAGGCAACATTGATTAAACCAGGACCTACTGCAACCCCAATGACTGCAGGACTCAGTGGTAAAGGGAAACTGGCCAGTCCTGAACATGTCGCAAGAGATATTGTAAATGCGATTAATACAGGTAAGTCAGTGATTTACACTCCAGGAAAGTGGTCAATAATTATGATGATTATTCGTCATCTTCCCTTTTTTATATTTAAAAAAATGGATATCTAATTGTTGGGATTCAGGGGGTGCTAATTTGAATTTGGTATCTCATGCCCCATAATAAAAAAACACCTGAACATCTCAGGTGTTTTTTTATTATCATAGAACCAATATTTTTCCATCATTCCCACTATGAAGTTTCTTTTACTGCTTCTCGCCAGTGTTTTTATCTCACTGGCTTGGCTTTTGCCTGTCCATTACAGGCCCTGGGTCACCTATACAGGTGAACTGTTTGCCTTTTTATCTCTTTTTGTTTTAGCTGCAATTTATTTAAAAGACAAAATTAAATTACCGCTGATCAGCTTACCCTTATTGTTCCTTGCGGCTATCCCGCTGCTTCAATATTGGACAGGTGAACTCTTCTTCTTTGATAAAGCTTTAACCAGTACGCTTTTTGTCTTTGGATTTTGGCTGAGTGTGGTGCTTGGCTATAACTTATCCAGTGAAAAGGCAGACCGGGCAAGTATATTTACTGGACTGAGCTATGTATTTCTCATGGCCGGAACAGCGACGGGTATTATTGCCATCTGCCAATGGTTAACCCTAGATGCTTATATTCCCGGGATGGTGGATATGCAACGTGCTGTTCGTCCCTATGCCAATTTTGCTCAGCCAAACAACATGGCAACTTTTTTGCTCATGTCTCTTTTGGCATGTTTATATTTATATGAAACCAAAAAAGTTCAGACAAAATGGCTAGTTCCGGCAGCATCTATTATGTTGGTAAGCATAGCATTAAGCCAGTCCAGAACCTCATGGGTAGCTTGTGTCTTTATTCTGGTTTATTTGGCCTATCAGCAATTTAAAGGTTATATCCATATTAAATGGTATTACCTGGCGGCGTGGTTATCTGTATTTATAGGATTGATTTTCATATTGCCGGTTATTGGCAGCTATTTAACACAATTATTAGACATACAAATTAAAGCTGTCGATGTGGCAAGACGTGCAACAGGGGATATGTCGCGTTTAGCGATTTGGAATCAAATGTTGCATGCTGTTATGGACCATCCATGGTTTGGTTATGGCTGGAACCAAACCAGTGTTGCGTATACCTTGGTTAGTGATCATGTTCAAGGGCCGGTATGGATTCGTAGCGCACATAATTTTATTCTAGACTTTATCCTTTGGAACGGCTTCATTATCGGCTTACCTTTTCTGGCCTACTTTGGCTACTGGGGCTATCAGCTGAATAAACGGGTCAATTCCGTTGAATCCGTGATCGGGATTTTAATGATTGGTGCAATATTGATTCACTCAATGCTGGAATTTCCGCAATACTATGCGTATTTCCTGCTCCCGGTGGGTTTTATTATTGGGCTGGTTCAGTCACAACAAGCAGATACCAAAGTTGTGACCCTTTCACCTAACTATATGCGTGTTGCATATGGATTCTTTTTCTTACTGCTGATTTTGATTGTGCGGGATTATTCAGTGATGGTACCTAAACTCAATCAAACATTGCGCTATGAGAAAGCACCGGAGAAGATCACCAATCAAGATCAGATTTACCTGCTGGAAGAGTTTAACCGCCGTATTGACTGGATTCGTATGAATCCTTATAGCAAGGTGAATGCACAACAGCTTGAGGAAATTAGAGAAGTAGTTTTGAATTATCCGACTACCTATGATTTATATAAGTATGCAAAAATCCTGGCTTTTAATGGTTATGAGAAGGAAGCTAAACATCAGCTCTGGTTGCTAAAAAAATTGCGTAAAGTTGACCTGGACTACGCATCATTGGCTCAGCCGGTTGCCAAGAAGTAAAACTTTAACAAACGAATCTCATAAATAAAAAAGCCAGTCAATTGACTGGCTTTTTTTAAAATTAAATCTGGCTTTGAATATAATTTTCGATACCGACCTTTTCCACTAGATCAAGCTGCGTACTGGTCCAATCCAGATATTCTTCTTCTTTTTCCAGAATTTCCTGAGCCAGATCACGGGTGACATAATCCATTTCCTGTTCAGCCAGGCTAACCGCTTTTTGCAGCGCTTCAATATTTTCATTGACCTTACGAACATCACAATTCAGTACTTCAACAGTATGCTGACCGATGTACAACTTGCCTAAATTCTGTAAGTTAGGTAGACCCTCAAGAAATAAAATCCGTTCAATAATTTTATCTGCATCTTTCATTTGTTGAATCGATTCTTTGTATTCTGCCGAACCCAGCTTTTCAATTCCCCAATCGTTGAACATGCGGGAGTGCAAAAAATACTGGTTAATGGCAGTCAACTGGTGATAAAGCACCTGATTTAACTGATTAATGACATCACGATTGCCTTTCATTGAAAGTTCTCCATCAACAATTTCTGCCTCAACAATATGTCAGGCAATCAAAAAATTATTATTTCAATTATCTTAAACAAGAAGCAAAACAATGGCGAGTAATTTATTGAACAGCAAATGAAAATCGCAATCAAGAAGGATATGAGCCAGCAAACACAAGGGGGTACATAAAAAACCCGCCTAGAGTCATAAGCGGGAGAGGAGAAAATGATCAATTGATCATTTGGTGTGTCATTATGATTATGTGGGTTTAAGCAGCTATGGAAAT
>NZ_DJDC01000010.1:8687-12204 GCF_002430855.1 Acinetobacter sp. UBA5934
GGTGTGTCATTATGATTATCTGGGTTTAAGCAGCTACGGAAATACGGGCTGCAATTTCTGAAAGTTCTTCACTAATGATGGCGCGGGCTTCAGGTGCACAACGACCACAGCAGGTACCTAAATCAAGCAGGTCACGGATTTCACGATAGCTTTCCGCGCCATTTGCGACTGCATCTTTAATATCTTGATCGGTAATACCACGACATAAGCACACGTACATTTGAACTAGCCACAATAAAAGTGAAATGGGATAAGTGATATTATTGATAATTATTATCGTTTGTCAATGAAATTCATTTGAAATATCATTTATTATGATTGAGTTTTTGAATAAAAAAATATCACCTGAGCGGAAATCCGAGTGCTGCTCAGATTTCCGCGCAAGATGAATTGGTAATTTAGAATTGAGTTTTGAAACTTGGCTATTTAATTGTTGTTATAAGTCATTGATTAATAATTACAATGCCATCCATTTCAACCAAAGCGCCCTTAGGTAAGCTTGCTACACCTAATGCTGCACGGGCAGGATAAGGCTGGGCAAAATATTCACCCATAATTTGGTTGACCAGCTGGAAATGAGAAAGATCAGTCAGGAAAATATTCAGTTTAGCGATATCTGCTAGTGAGCCACCGGCTGCTTCACAGACTGCTTTTAAATTATCAAATACACGGCGAATTTGGGCTTCAATACCTTCAACCAATTCCATACTATAAGGATCTAGACCAATTTGACCTGAAAGGTACAGGGTATTTTCAACTAAAATCGCTTGAGAATAGGTACCAATAGCTGCAGGTGCATTTTCAGTATGGATTACTTGGCGGGACATCGATTTCTCCTTGTATTATCTCTATGCATCATAGCGTAAATTGTTCAATAAGCGTTACTTATGTTTGAACTAACTGGCTTTGGATGTTTCAGCAATATTGATGGGCTGGGCTAAGCGGACGATGCGTGGAAAGCCAAAATGCATACGTAAATCGCGAATAATCTGCGCAATTTGCTTACGGTTATGCACCACAATATTAACGTAGGTTTTGTCTTCATGGTTATGCACCATTTCAACCCCGGTTTTTTCCTTCCGGCATTGATAAATCAGATCGGAAACTTGCTCATCACTCATTTCCATATCAATACTCAAATAAGCGGTGAAACTGATGTCATTAACTTCTTCAGAGGTCCAATGCAAAGGCATAATATTTTCTGGATGCTGATGCTGTTCATGCAAAAGATTATGACAACGGGCACGATGTACAATTAAACCACGGCGCGAAAGGTGTCCCTGAATCGGATCACCCAGTACAGGGTTGCAACAATGGGCATATTTGACATCTACCCCTTCAGTGCCTTGAATGAGCCGGGTAGAGGACTGATTATCCAGACTTTGTCCTTGTGCAAACAAATGGTTGGCCACTAATTGCGGTAGCAGGTCACCCACGGCAATCTGTTCAAATAACTGTTCCTTGGATTCGATATATCGCCATTGCAAAATATCCATCCAGTCCGATTCAGTTAAATCTTTGATGGAGCGATTAAACAGTTTCAGGGCGCGATTCAGAGCCTGCTGACCCACCAGTTGTTGTTCTTCAATATCTTGATCACGCAAAATATTCTGTATCGCACGACGCGCTTTCTGGGTGTTAATAAAGCTAAGCCAGTCGGGATTGGGGGTCGCCAAGACATCTGTAATAATCTCGATCACTTGCCCACTTACTAGCGGTGTGGAAAGAGGGCGGGTTTCCCCATTTATCTTTGCTCCTACAGCATGGTTGCCTAAAAACAGGCTGGCTGAATAAGCAAAATCCACTGCGGTAGCTCCTTGAGGGAGCTCGTGCAAATGACCATGCGGGGTATATACCCAGATTTTTTCCTGGTGCAAATAATCTAACAGATCGCTAAAAGTGGTTTTGGCACATTCACCATCTACCAATACATTCAGATTCTGCATAGATGCCTGAATGGCTGAACGGCAGGCTTGTGGTGCATTTTCACCCAATACCACACCAAAACGGGCCGCCTTACGCATCAGCTCGGTCTGAATGGTCAATGAAAGTGTGGTTTTTTCACCTTTTAACCGCATCATTAAAGACTGGTTACCACCCGGTAATGGACGGCGAATATGGTCTTCATAATGCAAAATCTGGAAATTTTCGCGCAGAATTTCTGCCAGGCGGTCACAGTCGGCAATGCTTTGCAGAATAATCTCAAAAGCATGACTGTGAGTCAGTTCCTGTAAATTAATATCGTTTTTGACGAAGTGGCGCAGTAATTCAATATTATTATTTTTCTTTTTAATACGACCGCTAATCTGGTGCTGTTGCAGTAGCTCAGTCAGCTTCTTTTCCCAGATGCTCTGATATTCACAGCGTTTTGGTTTGGTTTGTAATAATGCATCTTGCACATTATTAAACATATCCAGGTCAAGATTTTGATAGCACAGATGTTCCAGATTGTCGGCCATCTCATTCATACCGACAATACGCGCCATAGGCACAAAAATATCAAAGGTTTCCTGGGCAATACGTGCGCGTTTATCTGGGCGTAATGATCCCAGAGTGGTCATGTTGTGATAACGGTCGGCCAGTTTAATGATAATGACACGCGGGTCTTGTAGGGTGGCTTGCAGAATTTTCCGGAAAGATGCAGCTTTATTATATTCTTTATCACTTGAATGGCTGAGTTTAGTCACACCATCGACCAGTTCTGCAACGGTACGTCCAAATTTTTCACAAATATCGTCTTTGTTGAAGTCAGTATCTTCAATTACATCATGCAGCAGCGCAGCCATCAGGGTTTCGGCATCCAGGCGCATATGCGAAAGAATGCTGCTGACCGCAATCGGATGCAGAATATAGGGTTCGCCGCTTTTACGGGTGATGCCGTCATGGGCAATGTCAGCATAATCGCAGGCCACAAGCACGCGCTCGACATCGCTTGCACTTAAGTAAGCATCGATAATAATTTTGAGCTGTTGTTTGGCTTGGCTGACCTGTGGGCCTGGCATATAACACCTTTAATACTTCAGTTTCTACAATTTAAAACGCTAGCCCTTTAATGAAAAACATATTGCATGACTTGTCAAATTTTTCATTTAAAAAAAGCAAAAAGACACAGCTTTAATAACGTATCTTTAACCTTATGTTATAACGTTTATTAGCCCAATATAAAAGTTATGCAATAAAAAAAGCCTAGTTAAAACTAGGCTTTTTTAAGATTTTTTTTCTTATTGGAAAGAAAAGCCATCTAAATTCAAATTGTTTGCAGAAAGTGCAAGATCAAGACTTGATGTTTGGTAGTCTTGATCACGTTGTTTCAAAATATCTTTAGATACATGACCAGCTGCAATTTCACGTAAAGAGACTACAGTCGGTTTGTCGTTATCCCACTCTACAGTTGGTTCAATGCCTTGACGTGCCAATTGACGCGCGCGTTTGCTTGCCACTAGTACAAGCTCAAAGCGGTTGTCTACATGGTCTAAACAATCTTCAACGGTTACGCGTGCCATAAGAATTCTCGTTT
>NZ_DJDC01000013.1:0-35163 GCF_002430855.1 Acinetobacter sp. UBA5934
CTCAAAAGAAATTATCAAAGTGCTGTTGCCTTAGCCTGTATATTTTTATGGCTACCTTTATAGGTTTAATTATGAACAGTAAATGTCAACAGACCCTAATCTTTCAAAAATATGGGCAAATGAATCACTCATCTACCCAAAAAAATCTTTTAACCGCCTTTTTTCACCAGATAATGGAACTCTTTATTGCCATTTTCATCCAGACGCTCTTCTTGGAGCAGTAGTTCATGGCCGAGATGCATACAGAATTTTGGAATATCCCATGAGGTGGACGGGTCTGTGGCAAGCACTTCAACCACATCACCTGACTTGGCTTTGCGAATGGCTTGATGCAACATCATCACAGGTTCAGGGCAACGTAAACCTCGCGTATTGATTTGAACAGCGGGAAGTTTTGGTTGTTCAGACATCATAAAACTCAAATATTCGAATTTTCACATTTTAGCATAAACTGCTCATATAAAAATCATCCGGCCTGTTTGTTTACATAACAATATGTGTTTTGTCTTTTACTTTGTTTTATAGATGCATAAGGGCTTTTTCTTCGGTATGATCAATGTATTCATTTGATACATTGAGTCTTTAGGAAAGATCATGCAAGAGGAACCGAGTCCGTCGTGGGGAATGCGAGGCTTACGAAAGTGGTTAGGTACAGCGCCCGAAACCCGAGATGAATTATTAAAACTAGTCCAAAATTCACGTCGTTTTTTAGAACCTGATACTGTTGCCATGCTTGAAGGTGTTCTTGACCTTCCTGCTACAAAAATTCGTGAAGTCATGACGCCAAGAACGTCCATGATTAGCTTGCAGGAAGATGACCAACTTCTCGAAATTCTGCATGTTTTAGTTGAATCTGCACATTCGCGGTTCCCTGTATTCTCATCCGATCAACCGGATAATGTGGTTGGTATTTTGCTGGCCAAAGATCTGCTTCCTTTCCTGACCGAGCCTTCTTCCAAAGTCGATATTCGTGCCTTGATGCGTCAGCCGCTGTTTGTGCCGGAAAGTGCGCGTTCGGATCAGGTTCTGCGTATGCTGAAAAATACCCAGACTCATATTGCGGTAGTGATTGATGAGTACGGTACAACTTCAGGTCTGGTGACCCTAGAAGATATTCTCGAAGAAATTGTGGGTGAAATTGAAGACGAACATGATATTGCTGATGAAGATGCACAGTACATTGTTCCAGATAACGACCATACTGTAGCGAATGCATGGATGGTGCAGGCACTTACACCAATTGAACACTTCAACACTGTTTTAGATGCTGATTTTTCTGACGATGAAGTAGAAACTGTCGGCGGTTTATTGCTTCAAGAAATTGGTTTAGTCAGCGATTTACAAGGTCAAGTCATTGAACTTGAGAATTGGGAATTCACCATTTTAGAAGCAGATGCCCGTACTATTCATCTGATTCGAGCTGTCCGTAAATGAGAACTTACTTTGATAAGCTGTTAAATTCATCTCAACAACACAAGCAGCTCCCTTTTATTTATCCCTTTTTAATTTCGCTTTTTTCAGGTGCTGTGTTCAGTTTTGCACTGGCGCCTTATTATTACTGGTGGCTGGCCCTGCTGTCTCCAGCCTTACTCTACGCGTCATTGCGTAAACGCTCTGCGCCACAAGCCTTTTTCATTGGCTGGGCTTATGGTTTTGGCTTGTGGTTTGTCGGTGCCTTCTGGTTATATACCTCAATCCATGTCTATGGTGATACCAGTGCTTTCTTAAGTGTACTGATGATTGCCTTTATGGCCTTGGTCATGGGTTTATTTACCGCATTGCAAACCTGGATCTACCGTCGCTTTTTCTCGGAAACACCGCTAACTTTTGCCCCATTATGGGTATTTTTTGAATGGGCAAAGACCTGGGTATTTACCGGTTTTCCATGGTTATTTGTCGGTTATGCCTTTACCGAGCGTTTTCTGGATGGCTATGCGCCCTTATTCGGAATTTTCGGTGTTTCGTTTGTGGTCATTATACTGGCCTGCGCACTGGTCGAAATTCTAAATAAACGCCTGTTCTGGGTCATTCCTTCAGCCATTTTACTGCTGGGTGCCTGGGGAGCTTCTTATCTTCAATTTGTTGAAGAAAAAGATGAGAAACCACTTTCCGTTTCCCTGATTCAAGGCAATATTCCGCAAGACCTGAAATGGCTGACTGAATATCAGGTCAAGACCTTGATGATCTATGCCAACTTAAGCCGGACTGAATGGGGACGTGATCTGATCGTTTGGCCGGAATCTTCCATTCCCATGTTCCAGACTGATATAGAACCCTTTTTAGATGCCATGAAAGTTCAGGCCAATAAAACGGGAACTGCCTGGGTCTCCGGTATTCCTTATTGGGATTTGAAAGAATCAAAAACTGAACAACGCCCGATGTACTACAACAGTATTATGGCTTCGGGTGATGAATCTGAAGGCTTGTATAAAAAGCAGCGTTTAGTGCCGTTTGGTGAATACGTTCCTTTATCGGGCTGGCTGAGCTGGGTACTGCCTGCTTTACAGAATGACCCTTCTATGAGCGGTTTTTCTCGTGGAGCACGTGACCAGAAACCACTCGATATTAAAAACCATGCGCTGGGTGCTGCGATCTGTTATGAAGTGGCTTATCCCAACCTGACCCGTCGCAACGCCAGCCAAAGCGATTACCTGGTCACCGTTTCCAATGATGCCTGGTTTACCGGAACGGCAGGACCTTGGCAACATTTACAAATGGTGCAAATGCGCGCTAAAGAAAATGGACGCTGGTTTATTCGTGCTACCAATACTGGTGTAACAGCCTTTATTGATCACAACGGGCATATTGTGAAACAGGCACCGACTGATCAAACAGCGATTCTTCGTGGTGAATTGCCTGCGATGCAGGGCGAAACCTTGTATATGCGTCTGAGTGACTGGCCTATTCTGGGTTTCTCATTGTTATTGTTAATTCTAGGTTGGATTTACCGTCCACGTCAGGTGGATATCTCGTTTAAATCACGGCGTTAGCTTTAAGTGTTCCCTCTCCTCTTAGGAGAGGGCTAGGGAGAGGTAAATTATTTATGATTAATCGCCCTCATCCTCTTGCGGAATATATTCTTTATCCCAGAGAGAGAAAGAATAAAAAGGCACTAAAAACCGAGGTCAATGCCTCGGTTTTTTATCGAACTTAATTTATAGCTGAGTCACCAAATACGACATCATGCCAGTTAAAAATAGCATGGGAATATAACGATAAATTTTTACAACACTGTGCTCTAAGGCTGAAGCATGTTCTTGTTTTAAGTTTAATACAGTGGCTTTTAATGCAGACCAGAAACACAAAACGAATAATGCGCTCAATACACTAATTGCAAAAAAGCCTACCATGATCTGGCTGCTTCCTTCCGTTGCATTCCATAAAGTGAAAATGCCCTGACTGATCGGAAGCAAACTTAAAATTAAAAGAACAGACTTGAGCATTGCCCAGTGAAATTGATTAATTTCATCCGATATGATTAATGCTTTCATTCCATTCTCCCCGGCAAAATTGTTGCCATTTAGAACATTATGCAAGCTTTTGAATAAATAGAAAGTCTAATTCAATCCCCATTTAAGTATTATTGTAACTATCAAATATGGGAATAATTCTTATTATAACTCTCAAACAACGACTATTATACTAAATTATTAAAATTCAATAACTTAAAATATATTTTATAATTAAGATTTATTATCACTTCACTTAGTATTGATCCATTAGATTAAGTGAAGTGATATATTCTATTAACTCAAAATAAATAATGATTTTGAATTAAGGTTGATAATAAATATCGGCATCTGTTCCTTCACCGCCTTCTTTGCCATCAGCACCAAAAGAATATAAATCGAATGCACGGCCTTCCGCACCGGGAATCACATATTGAATATCATTATCCCAACTGTCTTTTGGATAGCCACCTTTGACATAACCACCCGGCATCCAGTTTTTAGCCGAAGCCGGCTGATTCACAAGTGCATCTAAACCGCCATCCTGCATAGAAGGATATTTACCATTATCCAGTTTATATTGGTCTAAAGCACCTGCTACCCCTTTTAAGGTAATGGCAGAAGTATCCACCTTGGCTTTTTCACCACGCCCCATCACATTAGGAACAATCAGCGCCGCCAATACGCCTAAAATTACAATCACCACCATCACTTCAATGAGGGTAAAGCCAGACTGCTTCACTTGATATCGTTTCCCTTGCATCTCACTCTCTCGCACAATCATTATCTTTATAAAATGTAAAATCAGTTAAATCATATTGTTCATATTCACAATCGGCAACATCACCGCGATCACAATCACTAAAACGATACTTGCCATTAACACCAACATTAACGGTTCAAGTAGTGCAAGAAGTGTTGAAATCAGGGTTGTGACTTCCCGATCCTGCATGGTCGAGGCACGCTCCAGCATTCGATCCAGCTCACCTGAGGTTTCACCACTTTTGATCATTTGTACCATCATCGGTGGGAAATAACCACTGCGCTCCAGTTGCGTTGCCAGATTGCCACCTTCGGTGACTTTCTCCGCTGCCAGATTGACCGAATCACGGATCACCCAGTTATTGCTCACTGCAGCGCCAATTTTAAGGGCATCCACCAAAGGCACACCGGATTGGGTCAAAATCGACAAGGTACTGGCAAAACGTGCTGCATTTATACCACGCGATAATTTACCAAATAATGGCAATTTGAGGGTTAAACGGTCAAAAGCATAATGCCCGGCAGATGTTCTTAAAAAACGCGCCAAAGCAATAAAACCAAGCACACTTGCCACCAGCAAAAATGGCCAGGCCACCCGGATAAAATCGCTGGCTTTCATTAGTGCCACCGTAATCCATGGTAAGGCACCCTTACTTTGATCAAACGTCTTTACAATATCGGGAACCACATAGGTCATCAGCCCCATCACAATCGCAAAGGACATCAGCATGAGAATAATCGGATAAATCATCGCACCCTGCACTTTTTTCTGCATGGCAAAGCGGTTTTCAGTGTAATCTGCCAACTGATCCAGAATTAAATCCAAATGTCCTGAACGTTCACCTGCGGCAATAGTGGCAATATATAAGTCAGGTAAACGTCCGGCTTGCTGCAAGGCATTGGCCAGAGAATGTCCTTCCATGACTTTGGAGCGCACCGACATCAGCAGATTCTGTACATGAGCTTTTTCACTTTGCTTGCCTACAGCACGCAGCGCTTCTTCTAAAGGAATTGCAGCTGCCACCAGCACTGAAAGTTGACGGGTAAATAGTGCCAAATCATAGGCGGTGATTTTTTTCTGAAACCAGCCTGCTGAGTGATGTTTATCTTTTTGCTCAACCGGATCAACCGTTACCGGAATCAGCTCTTTGTCTCTGAGCTGTTGACGGATTTGACGTGCAGAATCACCCTCTAGCACGCCTTTTTGCTGCTTCCCTGAAGCATCAATGGCAGTAAATTGGTATGCAGGCATTGTGATGCTCTAATTTTCTAAAATTTCCTTCAGCGCTGTTGCGTCTGACCACCAAAATCATTCATATTCTGAGATATAAATGATTTGTTCACTCTAACATAACTCGATCTTGAGCACGACGAAATTTGATCAGGACCTTTTGACCCTTATTTATGCCAAATACACTATCGACGCCAACTGACATTTATCGTATTCGTGTTGCTGTACCTGTACATATCTATGACTGTTTCGATTACACCGTAACGGCTGAACAATATCAGCAAGCTGAAGTCGGTGCGCGGGTTGCCGTGTCATTCGGACGGCAAAATCTGGTCGGGATTATTGTTGAAAAATTACCAGCAGATACCCCGATTGATCCACGTTTTAAGCTCAAAGCCATTACCGAGCTGCTGGACGACCAAGCGCTTTTAGATCAAAAAACGTTAAATTTGCTCACCTGGTCAGCACAATATTATCAATTTCCAATTGGTGAAGTTTTTCAAAGTGCCTTGCCCACCTTTCTACGTCAGGGTAAACCGTATAATTTATTGGCCCGCATGTGGAAAGTTTTAGATTTAGCTGCTGAAACCAAAGTGACACGTTCCGAAAAACAACAACAAGCCTATAAAATTCTGAAATTACATCCTCAGGGAACCACAGAAAATATTTTAAATCTGGCCGGTATTGAAACGGCGACACTGAAAGCTCTGGAAAAAAAAGGCATTGTGGAATGTGTTCTGGAAAATCAGGATTTTAGTCCGCAACCGGTCACACTGGCGCAAATGCCGCTCACGGCCAATGAAGATCAAAAGCATGCCATTCAACAGGTATTGAAAGCACAGAAAAAATATCAGGCTTTTTTACTTGATGGCTTAACCGGTAGCGGCAAAACTGAAGTCTATTTACAAATCATGCAAGAGATCCTAAAACAAGGCAAACAGGTCTTGGTTCTAGTGCCTGAAATTGGGCTTACTCCGCAAACCATCAGCCGTTTCCAGTCACGTTTTCACGGCCATATTGTGCTGCTGCATTCTGGACTGAATGACTCCAAACGTCTACAAGCCTGGCAAGCGGCGCAAACCGGTAAAGCTTCAATTATTCTAGGCACCCGTTCTGCCATTTACACCCCACTACCCAATCTGGGCTTGATTATTCTCGATGAAGAGCATGACCTTTCATTTAAACAGCAGGAAGGTTTTCGCTATCACGCCCGTGACGTTGCGATGTATCGGGCTCATTTACAAAACTGTCCGATCATTTTGGGTTCAGCTACCCCGAGTATCGAAAGTTATGCACTGGCTGACTCGGGGAAAATGACCCGTTTAGAGCTGAACCAGCGTGCAGGTGTGGCATTGATGCCCAAGATTCATCTGATTGATCTGAAAATTGCGCAAAAGCAAAATGGCATTAGCCAAAGCCTGATTGATGAAATTCAAAAACGGCTGGATAAAAAAGAACAGGTATTGGTGTTTTTAAACCGCCGTGGTTATGCACCCGTGCTGATTTGTGAAAGCTGTGCCTGGCAGGCCAAGTGTCCACATTGTGATGCCAACTTTACCGTGCATCGCCAGCCTTATCAGCATTTGCATTGTCACCACTGTGGCAGCATTCACCGCATGCCCGATCATTGTCCACAGTGCAAGCATACGGAACTGAAATCCATTGGCTTGGGCACAGCCAAAGTCGAAGAACACTTGCAACAGCTTTTTCCCAATTTCGATGTGATTCGGGTCGATCGCGATTCCACCAGTCGGGTCGGTAGCTGGCAAAAAATTTATGACAAAATCCAGAAAAGTGAACCGATTATTTTACTTGGCACGCAAATGCTGGCCAAAGGTCACCATTTTCCCTATGTCACTTTAGTCGCTATTTTGGATATTGATTCAGGCTTACTCAGTGTTGATTTTCGTGCCACCGAACGTACCGCGCAATTGATTATCCAAGTCGCGGGCCGTGCGGGACGGGGTGAACGCAAAGGTGAAGTGTATTTACAAACACTCCGACCGGATCATCCCCTGCTCAATACCTTAATCGAAAAAGATTACCGGCATTTTGCCCAGCAAACCTTAACAGAACGTCAAGCAGCACTGTTACCGCCTTTTCGTTATGCAGCACTAATTCGCTGTGAATCGAAAAGTCAGGAACAAAACCAGGAATTTTTACAGCAGCATGCCCAGGCGCTCAGACAGGTGTCTGAAAACCTGATTGATATCTGGGGACCAATTCCAGCCCCAATGGAACGTAAAGCCGGGCGTTATCAGGCGCATATGGTATTGTTGTCGCAAGATCGTGCCCGATTACATTTTTATATTCGTGCCTGGTGGCAAAACATGTTGCATCAAAAGCCCTCAACCATGAAACTTACACTGGATATAGACCCTCAGGAATTAAGCTAAGCCAAAGTTCATGCTTTGCTCAATTTTTTTGAAATGAGAATAAATTCTAGGACGGATCGATGTCGTTACTGTTACAAATTACGATTTTCCTTGGTGCTTCGCTACTCTTGGTTCCCTTAGCCAAGCGCTTTGGCATTGCCACCGTACTCGGCTATTTGTTTACCGGTATTTTGCTCGGTCCCAGCGTATTCAATCTGGCCAGTGACCCGGAAGCGATTCAGGAACTGGCTGAATTTGGCGTTATTTTGTTGATGTTCATTATTGGTCTGGAGCTACGTCCACAACGACTGTGGGAGATGCGTAAATCGATCTTTTTAATGGGCAGCTTGCAGGTCGGCATTACTGGCATTATTCTGGCCCTGCTGATCTTTTTTGCCTTAAACCAGAGTCTTTCTGCCAGCTTTGTGATTGGCATGGCACTGTCCCTTTCCTCTACAGCTTTTGTCCTACAATTGCTTTCAGAAAAGCAGCAACTGAATACCACCTTCGGGCAGCAATCGTTTTCTATTTTACTATTCCAAGATATCGCCGCTATTCCGCTCTTAGCGATTATTCCATTACTGGCCGGTACTGAATCAACCCATCATGGCGTTGCCTATTTCGCTGCAATCATTGCGACCTTTAGCGGTTTGTTCCTGTTTAGCCGCTATATGATGCGTCCTTTCTTCCGCTTTGTGGCCAAAAGTGGCGCACATGAACTGATTACAGCGGTCGGTTTGTTTATTGTCTTGGGCGTGGTTGCACTGATGGATGTGCTCGGCATCAGTACCACTTTGGGGGCTTTCTTAACTGGGGTACTATTGGCAGATTCCGAATTTCGTCACGAACTTGAAGCCAGCATTGCGCCCTTTAAAGGACTGTTACTGGGTCTGTTCTTTATGACGGTTGGCATGACCACCCAATTATCCCTGCTGGTTGATATGCCGTGGCTGATTATTGGCGGTGCATTCATTTTAATGCTGGTGAAAAGCGTCACCCTGACTGCCATTGCCCGTTATTTAAAATATTCATGGCGCAACAGCTTGCTGCTGGCGACCTGTTTATCTCAAGGTGGTGAATTTGCCTTTGTGGTGCTGAAAGTTGCCAGTAGTGAAAAAGTCATCACCCAGGCGATGCTTGAGCCTATCACATTGATTGTGACCCTTTCCATGGTGCTCACCCCAATGCTGTACTGGCTGATTAGCCGCTGGATTATTCCATTCATTGATAAAGAAAAAACTCCTGTTTATGATGAAATTCCCGATACGCATAACCCGATGATCATTGCCGGTTTTGGCCGTTTCGGACAGATCATAGCCCGTATTGCCCATTTACAGCACCAGTCGTTTACCGCTATCGACAGTAATCTGGAAAAAGTCGATTTCGTGCGAAATTATGGCGGTACGGTATACTATGGGGATGCCACACAACCCGATATCTTACGTTCCGCCGGCATTGAACACGCCAAAGTCTTTGTACTTGCGATTGATGATATTGAAGACTCGATGAATGTGGCACGTCATATTCGCTTGAACTATCCCCAGCTAAAACTTTTAGTGCGTGCCCGAGACCGTCATCATGTGCATTTACTGCGGGATTTAGGTGTCGAACATATCTGGCGTGAAACGTATTTATCCTCCCTCGGGATGGCTTATTGCGCTTTACGTGAGTTAGATGTGAACGAAGAAGATGCGTATAAGAGTATCGAACTGTTCCGTGATTACGATGAGAAATTATTGCTTCAACAACAACGGGTTTATACTGATGAGCAGAAGATTTATGAAACCCATCGTAATGCGCTAGCAGAACTGGAACATTTATTTGAAAGCGATGCCCAGATTCGTCAAGAACCGATTGGCGTCAATTTGCAACGCGGCTTAGCACATCAGCGTATTGATGTCACAAGAGATGATAGTAACTAGCTTGTGTTTTACAATATAGACACCATTAACACGGGCTATTGGAGAAATTTATGTCTGAATTACGTCAACGCTTTTATATTGAAAATTGCCCGATTCGTGGTGAAGTGGTCCATCTTGAAAGCGTTTTGCAAACGATTCTTGCGCAACGTGATTATCCGCAAGCCATTCAAATTCTTTTGGGGGAAATGCTCAGTGCCACTGCTTTATTAGCCAGCACCCTGAAAATCAAAGGCCGCATCAGCCTGCAAATTCAGGCAGCTGGTACATTCAAATGGGCTATGGCGGAATGTAACCATCGCGGTGAAATCCGAGCTTCAGCCGATTACGAAGAAGATCCGCGTTTTTTCCAGGCAGAAAACAGCAGCACGGTGTTGAATGCGCTAGTCAATCCAGTGCTGTTTATTAATATCGAGCCTGAATTTGGGGAACGCTATCAAGGCATTATTGCGCTCGAGCACGATACCTTGGCCGGTTGTTTAATGCAGTATTATGATTTGTCTGCACAAATTCCAACGAAAATTGTTTTGGCCAGCACCGCTGAACGCTCAGGTGGTCTGTTGATTCAACTCTTGCCACGTAATAGCGAAGAAGAACAGCAACGTGTGGATGAAGACCTTTGGCCACGCCTCACCATGCTGACCGAAACTTTAAAAGCGGAAGAACTCACAGATCTTGAACCGACTGAAATTCTGTACCGTCTGTACAATGAGGAAGATGTACGCTTGCCTGAAGCGGAACCATTAAGCTTTGGCTGTACCTGTTCTAAAGAACGCTGTGCCAATGCCTTAATTCAAATTGGTGTAGAGGCAGTGCGTGAAACTTTAGAGTTCCAGAACCCGATTACCATGGATTGCCAGTTCTGTAGCACCCGCTACACTTTTACTGCTGAAGAAGCCTTTGGTTTATTTGGCAAACACCTCAGTTGATTTTATGCAAGTCAATAAAATAGGGCGGCTATAATAGCTGCTCTTTTTTTTATTTTAAAAAATAAAATACCTTATTTTTTATATTGTTTTTTTACACTTGTATTTAAAATATTTTAGCGTAAAATTTCATTTCAAAATAAAGCAAAATAAACTCAAATAATGCTTTATTTTTAGTGCATAAAAATAAATTAATAATTGGGAATATCGACTATATGAACACAAAAATAATGCTCAGTATATTATTACTTCTGGCCTGTCCCTTTATTCATGCAAAAACACTCGATTTAGTGGGAATATGGAAAGCCATTGATGACAAAACAGGCTATGCTCGGGCTGACGTTCTTATTACCAAAAAAGAAAATGGCGGCTATCTGGGAACAATTATTAAAGTCCATGCCATTCCGAACCGTACTGCCCTTGATCATTGTGAAAAATGTAAAGGTGCGCTTAAAAATGCCCCACTGATTGGCTTACCTATTTTGTCAGGTTTTAAGCAAAATCCTAAAAAAGCAGATGAATTTATTGAAGGTAAGGTACTTGACCCTCTTTCAGGTCATGTCTATCAAGGCAAAGGACGTCTGAATACACGAGGCAATGTCCTGACCTTACGTGGCTATATTGGCACCAGTTTGCTTGGCCGAACCGTGTCCTGGATTAGAGTGGATTAACCATGCTTCACCTTCAGCACAAGTTTTTACCTCAGCCCGGTTAGGAACTTGTGCAGCCTCTATTTATAATCTTAAATATCTATTCAATTCCGCTCTTATATTCAAGCAATAAATTATCTTTTATTACCTGTTTATTTATATCAAACGATAAATTTTATTATTAATACCTATAAAAATAATAATATTTCATGCAGTAAATAAAACTGTATTTTACCTTCAGTTAAAATATCAATTGGTTAAAAACTTAAAGTTTTAATATTCAAATCGGGTACTTTTTAATCAAAAAAATTTCAAAGAATAACCCACATAACACAATCAATTATTTATGTGACTTATTTAGCAATTTAACCATTTGATTTTATAGATAGTTATCGTTATAAATTAGGCGTTTTACTCTAAAAATATAAAACTTTCAGTTCAAAGGGGGAATTAATGAAGAATTTATATAAAGGCGTTGTGGCGGGGATACTATTAGCAACCCTATCTTCATTGAGTTTTGCAGAAAACGATAACGATCCCCTGGTGGGCAAATGGAAAACCATTGATGACCGAACCGGTTACTCTCGTGCCGATGTAGAAATTAGCAAAAAACCGGATGGTACTTATGAAGGAATTATCGTGGCGACCCGTAACATTCCTGGTACAGAAAAGATGGGGGTTTGTTCAAACTGCCCAGGCAACTTAAAAAATAAACCGTTTATTGGCTTGCCTTTTATTTGGGGATTTAAAAAGAATCCAGATAACCCACGCGAATTTAATCATGGTCGTGTACTTGACCCGATTGGCGGCAAAGTCTACAAGGGCAAAGCACGCCTCAGTGCCAGTGGCAAGCACTTAAACCTGCGTGGTTATGTTGGTGTATCGGTGATTGGCCGCAGCGTGACCTGGATTAAATATTGATCTTACTCATGATTTACCAAGGCTCCTGTTAAGGGGCCTTTTTTTGTCATGAATTGAAACAATAAGGTACAGTTCTATACTGTTTCAGATTTATGAAAAGCATAATAATGATTAAAACATAATCAATTTTAGCTTCTCATTTTATGCCTAAAAGTCATTACGAAGTTCTTGGCATTAGCCGAAATGCCACCCAGGATCAAATAAAGAAAGCCTACCGGAAACTGGCTCGAAAATATCATCCTGATGTGAGTAAAGAGAGTGATGCTGAAGCAAAGATGCAAAGTATTAATGTGGCTTATGACACCTTAAGCAACGAAGAAAAAAAAGCTGAATATGATTTTCAGCTCGATCATCCAGAGGCTTTTTATCAATCCGGGGCACAGACAGGAACCGGTGGTTTTGATAATGCCCATTTTTATAATCAGGGATTTAATCAGCAGCATTCCAATTTTAGTGGTTTTGAAGATCTGTTTGGACGCTTTGGTTCAGGTTTTGGCGGCGGTAATTATCAATATCAACAGCAGCAAAGACAGCAACAGCGCAGTTATCAGGGCGAAGATCAACATGCCAGTATAGAAATTGATCCCGAAATTGCTTATCACGGTTCAACCCAACAGATTACCTTGCAGATTCCGACTTTAAACGCCTATGGCGAACCTGAAGTTCAGCGTAAGACTTTACAGGTCAAAATTCCTAAAGGCATGAAAGAAGGTCAACACATCCGTCTGAGTGGTCAAGGTCAGACTGGCATCAATGGCGGCAAAAATGGTGATTTGTATATTGAAATTCACTATAAGGACACAGCACGAATGCGGGTAGAAGGCGCCGATATTTATTACAACGTGAATATCACCCCTTGGGAAGCAGCCTTAGGGCAAAGCATTGAAATATCCACGCCCGCAGGACAAAAAATTCAGGTGAATGTGCCTAAAAATGCCAAAACGGGTCAACAACTCAGGCTCAAGGACAAAGGGATTCCGAGCAAAGTACCCGGTCATCTGTATCTGGTTTTAAATATCGTGTATCCAACTGCACACACTGAACATGAACAGCAGGCTTACCAAGCTTTTTCTGAAACTTTTGCAACGTTTAAGCCTCGCAATGTTTAAGGAGAACATCATGACCACTATTCATTATCGTGAAATTATATCTGATGAAATTAATCCTCCAGATGTCATTGATGATTATTACAGTTTTGATTTAAAGCATTTTGCCGATGCGTGTGGACAAAGTCCGGAATGGGTTTTACAACTGCTTGAATACGATATTTTAGACACCCGTCCAGAAGAAAGAATTCATCAATTTTTTGGTGATGATGTTTCACGTGCACGTCGGGCCTACCGTTTGCAGCGTGACTTCGATGCCAGCTTCTCTGCGGTGGCAATGATGCTCGATTTAATAGATGAAGTGCAACAATTACGTAAACAGGTCAAACACTTGAATATCAAAGATGCTTAAAGCAACTTTTCTGCCTCCTGGCTACCGTCTATAGATCAGGTACGGGTGGCTATTTTGTTCTGAAATTCAACGCTGGAGAATAATCTAGGCTTATGAAAACCAAAGAATGCAATAAGAAAGTGAAGAAAATGTTTCCTGAACATCAGGAACTGATCCATAAATTACGGCATGAAGATCCTCATTTCGCTAAAATATTTGAGAGCCATCAGGAATTAGATAAGGAGATCACTCAGCTTGAACTCAATCCGGTTAATCTGATTAATGAAGATATTGATTCATTAAAACGCAAGAAGCTCAAAATGAAAGATGAAATTTACAAAATTCTGGCCCAGAATGCTCAAGTAAGTTGAGCTTTAAGCCTGCAAAAAATGGGACAAACCATGTTGAGCTTTGATTGAACTGCGCTGGATTGTGCATAGGCCCAGTGAGGATAGATAAAAACTGACCTTTTATTTTAACTTGGTCAGTTTTTCAACCTCTTTCATGGTGTCTTTGACCGATTGCTTGATCGGCTCATAATTTAAAAACCAGAACAGGTTTACGTGTTGATCTTGATGCTGCTGGGCCAATAAATCGATGACGCTTTTTTCCCCGCGGCCTACCAGATGGCGACGATAAAAATAATACACCAGCAGTGCCGTCGTGATCAGCATCACCATCAGCATGCTCCAAAACCCGGTGGGAGATTTTAAGCCTGGAATAAACTCAAAGTTCATTCCATAAATCCCGGTTAATAAGGTTAGAGGGGCAAAAATTGCGGTAATAATGGCCAAAATTCGCATATTTTCATTGGTCTGATTGGCAATGGCAGAAAAATGCAAATCGATGGCTGCCTGAATAGAGGTACGCAAACGAATGGTATGTTTTTGAATTCGGCCTACATGGCTGACCAGGTCATCCATCCGCACCAGCATAATATCTTGCCGTTCAGATTTTTTCTTGCCTTTTAAATGTGGATAATTGTCGACAATTTCATCCCGCAGTTCCTGTAAGGCATCAATTTGTTCTTCACAGAGATTCTCTACTTGCTGAAAAGACATGCTTTCCTGGAATAACTGATCCCATTTGGTAAATCTGCGGTGACCTTGGAGTAATTCTTGCTGCCAAAATTCTACACGTCGGGTTAAAGGTACTCGTAAATCCAAATAACCATCGATAATACTATTCAGCAAACGTAAAGCTAAATCTAAAGGCGTGGAGGAAACTTTACGTGATTTATTTTGATCTTGTACAGTACGGGTGAAATTCATTTCTATCCGTGAAATATAATTCTCAC
The DNA here is from genome assembly GCF_002430855.1 of Acinetobacter sp. UBA5934. Classification (NCBI taxonomy): domain Bacteria; kingdom Pseudomonadati; phylum Pseudomonadota; class Gammaproteobacteria; order Moraxellales; family Moraxellaceae; genus Acinetobacter; species Acinetobacter sp. UBA5934. The sequence continues at coordinate 14,968 of NZ_DJDC01000013.1, forward strand.
TGCCCTATTGCCCTGTTCACGCACAGTAACCAGCACTTGCGGCGTGATGATAAAACTCACCGGTGTCGTGGCCAAACCAAACATCTTTTCATGCTGTTCCAGCGCTTGTGCTCCGGTCTTGATGTCATCATCAGGTGTAATCAGTTTACGAAAAATCAGCAGGTCATAATCTTCCATGCTATCGAAAGTACACGGATGTTCCAGATTCAAAACATCTTTTAGATGAAACTCGTTTAACATCAGCTGACTATATTGGTAGATTTCTTTTTGCCATTCATCTGCACGGTTCACTACATCTTCTCGGGTACAATCAATCCATACAAAAACTGGTTCAGCTTGGGCATTTTGGTTTTTTTGTACAAAAATATGCTGCTCAATAGGATGTTGGTAAAAATAATAAACCTGCATATCAACAATTCTCTAGGGTACTTTCTTATATTGTCTAACTGATGGAAATTGCAATAATTTAATCCCACTAGCTGCGATAAAATTATGAGCGGCGAGAAAGTATTAAGCAATAACATACAACTGGAAGTGCATCTTTTAAATCGAATTTTCTTTCTGCCCATAAAAAAGCCCTGAGCCAGCCAAAGTGATTGCTTTGGCAAAGCTCAAGGCTTTTTCATATCTTTTCATTCACATGAGCTAACCCATGTGAAATTCAAACACTTATGCTTGTTCGATGTCTTTCATGGTTAATTTGATACGACCACGGTTGTCGACATCAGCAACTTGTACTTTAATCTCTTGACCTTCAGTCAATACATCTGCAACGTTGGCAATACGTTCGTTCGAGATTTGAGAGATGTGAAGCAAGCCATCAGTACCTGGAAGGATGTTTACAAACGCACCGAATTCAACGATACGAATAACCTTACCGGTATAGATTGTACCTGGTTCGATTTCAGCAGTAAGCGCCTGGATTTTCGCAACAGCAGCCATCGCAGCAGCTTTGGTTTCACCAAATACGCGAACTGTACCGTTGTCTTCAATATCAATCGCTGCTTTAGTTTCTTCAGTAATTGCACGGATGGTCGCACCACCTTTACCAATTACGTCACGAATCTTGTCAGGGTTGATGTTGATCACTTGGAATGTAGGCGCATGCATAGAAATTTCAGGACGAGCGCGTGAAATCACTTGGTTCATTGCGTTCAGGATGTGCATACGACCCGCATAAGCCTGGTTCAATGCAGCTTCCATAATTTCTTCAGTGATACCTTCGATCTTGATATCCATTTGAAGCGCAGTAATACCGTTTGCAGAACCGGCTACTTTAAAGTCCATGTCACCTAAGTGATCTTCATCACCCAAGATGTCAGAAAGAACTGCGAAACGCTCGCCTTCTTTCACTAGACCCATTGCAATACCCGCAACTGGTGCTTTAAGTGGAACACCTGCATCCATAAGTGATAATGAAGCACCACATACAGACGCCATTGAAGATGAACCGTTAGATTCAGTGATATCAGATACGATACGGATGACGTACGGGAAGCGGTCAGCTGGTGGAAGCACGGCTTGAACACCACGGCGCGCCAAACGACCATGACCGATTTCACGACGTTTAGGACCAGATTCACGACCCGTTTCACCTACAGAGTATGCAGGGAAGTTGTAGTGCAACATGAAGTTGTCAGTTTTGGTACCTGCAAGGGTATCCACCATCAACGCATCACGTGTATTACCCAAAGTCGTTGTTACCAAGGCCTGAGTTTCACCACGTGTGAATAATGCTGAACCGTGTGCACGGTCAAGAACGCCTACTTGTACATCAAGGGCACGAACTGTTTTGGTGTCACGGCCATCGATACGCGGTTTACCAGACAGGATGTTGTCACGAACAGTACGGTATTTTAAGTCTTCGAATAATTCGTTAACTTCGTCCGCAATACCCGTTTCGTCATTTTCTGGAACAAACTGTGCAACTGCTTCTGCATAAAGCGCATCAAGTGCCGCATAACGGTCTTGCTTAACTGCAATTGTGTAAGCTTCAGAGATTTTCGCTTCGAATGCTTCTTTCAATTTACCAAGAAGTTCTTCGTTTTTAACTGGAGCAACCCAAGTTGACTCAACCGCGCCTGCAGCTGCAGCAAATTCTTTGATCGCTTGGATCGCAATTTGCATTTCGTCATGACCGAAAAGTACAGCACCCAGCATTTGATCTTCTGAAAGTTCTTTCGCTTCAGATTCAACCATAAGCACTGCAGATTCAGTACCTGCAACTACCAGATCAAGGTCAGATTCTTTCAATTGTTCATAGTTCGGGTTAAGAACATATTCGCCGTTGATTAAACCAACACGCGCACCCGCGATCGGACCACGGAAAGGCGTACCAGCAATAGACAATGCAGCAGATGTACCTAACATTGCAGCAATGTCAGCATCCATGGTTTTATCAGAAGAAATAACAGTGGCTGTTACTTGAATTTCGTTGAAGTAACCTTCTGGGAACAACGGACGAATTGGACGGTCGATTAAGCGTGAAATTAAAGTTTCAGCTTCAGACGCACGGCCTTCACGTTTACCATAGCCACCTGGGATACGACCGGCAGCATATTGTTTTTCCTGATAGTTAACAGTCAGTGGGAAGAAGTCTTGACCTGCTTTTGCTTTTGGTTGAGCAACAACAGCAACAAGTACAGTTACACCGCCCATAGTGATTACAACTGTGTTTGCTTGACGTGCAACACGACCAGTTTCTAGTACAACCTGGTGTTGACCGAACTGGAATTCTTTACGAATAATATTAAACATTGACATGTATTTTTCTTTCCTGATTTTATTCTAGTGGAGACCCCTAAGGTTTGGCATTCACATCTGCTGTATAAATGACAAAGCTTAGAAGCCGACCTCACTAGACTATAAAAATGTATGAATACACTATTTTTAAACACAAAGAAGGAGCGAAACAATCGCCCCTTCCCCATTACCTAACCAAGGCCAGATATACTTTAATTTTCAGTAATATGGCATTTAACATGCAATAGTCCGAAAAAATAAGTTTAATCGAATTAACGACGTAAACCTAAAGCAGCGATCAAAGCGCTGTAACGAGTAGCATCTTTACCTTTAAGGTAGTCAAGAAGCTTACGACGTTGGTTAACCATACGGATAAGACCGCGACGGCTATGGTGGTCGTGTTTGTGTTCTTTAAAGTGACCTTGCAAATCATTGATTTGGGCAGTTAAAAGAGCTACTTGAACTTCAGGTGAACCAGTGTCGTTTTCAGCGCGAGCAAATTTAGCAACGATCTCTGCGCGATCTGCGTTTGTTAAAGCCATTCGATTTCTCCGAGATGCTTAAAAATTACATTTGATAGAAATCAATTGATTTCTCAATTGACTGCCGTGCATCACTACAGCAAGTGCGTTATTTTAAGGGAAAATTCAGGGGATTGCAAAAAGAGAAACCGCTTTTCATCTTTTTATGTCAATGCATTGAAAAACCTTCTTTTTTTATTTTCTCTCTTTAACTCTGAATTTATACATTAACCCAACCATTTCATTCTGAAAAAGCTGGAGACAAAATTGTTTTTCCAGATGAAAAAATGCGTATTTCTATTTTTCTCTCATGTATTTAAGATAAAAAAAAGCCCAAGCTGGGCTTGGGCTTTTTTGCGCTGTAGTTTCTTATGTTTTAATTATTATTCTTTTATTTATAGTCGTAATTTGCGCTTTTCGCGCTTATTGTTATAAACATTCCGTGTGTGAAGTTTTACTTCCCTATGTGGTAGATTTTGCCACAAAACATTGTGTAAAAAAGTCGACTTTATCGTATCTCTTTGTAAGTGTTTTCGTACATTGATTTAGATTTGTTATGCTTCACGTAATGCTCTATTTTATTAATAACAATAAATATCAAATACTTAAACTAAAATACAATATTGAACTGATACAAAAGCATTCAGGTTCAGCATTTTTAATTTTTACTTCTCCTGAGCAGATTAAATAGTGGCTGTTTCCGCCAATCATTTTTGTAATAAATCCCCTATTTTTGCATATAAAAAAGCCCTGTAGTCTCTCCCAAAACTACAAGGCTTAGCGGCTGTAAGTTTCCTCTTTATCCTTACTTCATTGTAAGTTCGCTGTCTTTCGACATTATTATTATATTATGGCGATTTTACCCAACTTTCCGTGTTGAGCTTTTTATGTGCAGCCATCATCTCAAAAACATTGCTAAAGCTCTATGCGCCAATTTCTCGAATTAATGTAAGCAATTTCGTACAAAAACCCGAAATTATTTATTTATGATTAACAATTTAGAAAACTATTAACTTTATCTAATACCCCGCTTTTTCTTATGGTTTTAATGGTTAAAGCTTGTACAAAAGCCTCTGGATCGGCCAGTACACTCACCACTTTCTTGGCCCGGGTAATGGCGGTATACAATAACTCTTTACTGAGTAAATTTTTCGCCGCTTCATCTAGCACCACTGCGGTATGGGTAAATTCCGAACCTTGTGATTTATGAATGGTCAGTACAAATGCCGTTTCAATGCTTTTCGGCAAGCGATTTGCGGGTACCCATTTTTCCAGACTCGGGAAATAAACCTCAAACTGCGACTGTCCATCACGGTTACGCTTAAAGCAGATTCCGATATCCCCGTTCGACAAGCCCAGTTGATAATCGTTATAGGTCATCATGACCGGACGGCCGACATACCAATCGCCCTGCTTGCTCATCTGTAGCGATAAAGCCTCCAGCAAGCGCTGTTCAATTTGCTGGTTTAGCTGGTTTAAACCGAAAGCACCGTGGCGAATAGCCGCCAAAATCCGGTAATCATCAAAAATCTTGACCACCTGTGTTACCCAAAGTTCAGGTTCATCGGCCGTGAGATAACTTTTTAAAGCGTCAATATATGCCCGATAACCTAACATCAGCTTGTCATAATAAGTTGTCCGGTCAAATTGCCTGGACAGCTGAGCAGGAAGATATTCCAGCTGAATCTGATCCTGCATTTCAGCTTGCAATGCCACTGCATGGATTTCACTGGGCGCAACCACTTGCTCCTTAAACTGTTCCAGCAATGCTGCGCTGGTTTGGACAGCTTGCTGGGTCTGAATAAATTGTGCCATTTTCCCAATTAAGGCGCCTGCTTCAAAACGGCGACTATTCACTAAATGAACGCGATTCTCAGCCAGATCCGGAACTTGCTGCAAATCAGCCAGTACGGCTCCCACGTCCACCGCAGCCAACTGGTCAGCATCGCCCAGTAAAATCAGGCGGGCCTGATCCGGTACCGCAGACAGCAACATATTGGCCAAGCTTAAGTCGAGCATGGAGGCTTCATCGACCACAATTACATCATAAGGCAAAGGCTGCTTGGCATGAAAACGCGGCTGAGAGCCGGTTCCCAGTCCTAATAAACGGTGAATGGTGATGGGATTGAGCTGCTTTAACTCATCCGTTACCAAATCTTGCAATTTTTTATCATTGAGTGAGTTTTGCAGTGCTTCTTTCATGCGCTGTGCAGCTTTACCAGTCGGGGCCGCCATCGCAATGCGGATATTCGGCATTGCCTGATTCAGCACGGCAATAATCCGGGCCAAGGTATAGGTTTTTCCGGTTCCCGGTCCGCCGGTAATAATATTCAGTGCCTGCTTCGCCACCATCTTCAAAGCCTGAACCTGATATTCATCCGTCAGTAAATCTGGATAAGCGGAAAGATCAACCGCTGGAATGGTTTGCTGTTTTAATCGTGCCACTTGCTGAGCCAGTGAATGTTCCAAAGCCCAGTAACGGTATAGATACAAATGCTGCCGATCGAAAACAAAAGGCGCGACCTGATCTTGCCTATTGTCTTGAATATTCTCAGCTGGAACCACTAAATCATGCAGTGTATCCGCCTGTTGCCGAGTTGCAGAAATACAACTGTCACCTTGTTGAATTGACTCTAGAATTTGCTGAATAATATCGCTGGTATTTTCGTCCTGTGCGGTATGACTAAACGGCTGCTGGCGAATAAACCGACTCCAAGTGCTGATCCATGCAGCGCTTTGATCATCTTTATATTGTTTATTTTCCACACAGTTATCCTCAAAGTTATCCACAACCTAATCTATTGTTTAAAAGCCATTAATTTTGACAAATCAGGCTATCTTGCTGCTTTTATCTTCAGCAAAATAGCCCAAAATAGCATCAAGCCGCAGTATAAATTCGGCATCCGGCTGCCAGTGATAACAGCCCTGTTCCGCCTGCCCGTTCATGCCACGCAAATACAGATAACTTGCGCCGCCCAAATGTTTTTCAATGTCATACTCCTGCATTTGTACCGTTAAATAGCGATGCAGCGCCACCAGATATAAACCGGCCTGTAGCCAGTAACTGGCCTGCGACATACTCTGCCGGATTTCCCCCTCCAGATAATGGGTTTGATCAGCACCGAGAAAGTTACTTTTATAATCCGCAATATGATAGTGCTGGCCATCAAAATACACCAAATCGATGGATCCGGTGAGATAGCGTGCCGAATTGGCCGGGTTAAAATCCAGCATCTCTATACCATGTTCTGCATAAAGCTGATGAATCCGCTGAATCGCCAGAACATGATCAGACAAAGACAGATAAAAAGGAAATTCCGCCAGATATTCATGTTCAGCCAGCTGATTCAGCTGAAAATCCTGATGTAAAGGCGTGCTTAAAACCTGGGCCAACCATTCACTCATCCAGCCAATCAATTGTTCTTCATCGACCTGCTGAAACTCTTGCTCATATTTTGCCGAAAGTTCTAGCCACAAAGCAGGATAATCATTTTTAAAACGGCGACGGATTTCTAAAGGCCAATCCTGCTGGTCCTTAAAATCGATATGTTCAAAAATTTCATGCAGGAATGTTCCGGCCACGGTGCCCATCGGGAAATTACGTTTAATCCACGACAGCGGTTGATTCGTCATAGTGTCAATCGGCTCAACTATATGCATTTCATCTGCGGCACTCGGCATTTGCTCAGTATTCACCGCCAAGGCGTCCATGGCCTGTTTACGGCTTAAATGCTGGGCCAAAGCACTAAAACTGGTCTTTGAACGCGGGTAAAAGCGCTGGCTAGGAAATTGCAATGCCTGTAAAGGCAAGAGTTCCTGCTGCTTGGCTTGCAGCTTGACCGGTCTTTCAATGAGTAATGCTTCATGGGCACTGGCGGGATGCACAAAGTCTTGCCCACGCCAGAAAGCCAGGCCATGAGTGGACTTGCCTTCCTGATCCTGCAACAGGGCATAGACCCGATGGCTGGCCCGGGTCAGCGCTACATACCACAGCCGATGCTGTTCTGCCACGGCACGAGCATTGTGCTGATCAATGGCGTTTTGATCGAGCAAGTTTTTGTCATTTACCGCGACCACACGCTGAATATCCACTTTCCCGGTCACCGGATGTACATGCTCGACGGTGGAAAAATTCAGGGTTTTGTTCATTTCCCTAAAGTCTTTATCCGCCCCGAGCAGGAACACAATTTTAAACTCCAGCCCTTTGGACTGGTGAATGGTCATCAGTTGCACCCCTGCCTCATTCGACAGTTTGCGTTCCAGTTCCCACTCGCGTTCCGCCGGAGATTGCAGCTGTTTCAGATACCAGTGATAAAGCTTTTGCGCGCCCTGATACTGTTCGCTGTGTTGACACAACAATTCTGTCAGATGACGCAGATTGACCACGCTACGTTCATTATCGCGGCTCTGGGTGGCGACCAGATTTTTCCACACCTGAAATAAATTCAGACAGTATTGCCATGCGGTTAAAAAGCCTTTTTGCAGCCACATTTCACGAATGCAGTCGAAGTCGCAAATAAACTGGCTTAAGCCATCGGCTTGGGTTTCCAGCTGAATCAGTTGCTGCAAATTAAAGCCCAATAAGCGGCTGAGTAAAGCGCGCTTGATTTTGCCTTCATCATAGGGATGCATGATTGCGCTGAGTACAGCACCGACATCTTTGGCAACAGCATGATCAAACACACTGCGTTTCGATGGACGATTGACCCGAATGCCTAAGCGCTCCAGTTCATACTGGGCTTTATCCAGACCGTCATGATTTTTCGATAAAATCGCGATGTCATTTTCAACCAGATATCTGGGACCAGTTTTTTCCGACAGATAGAGTTTTTCTTCAATGCCCTGATTGAGTAAATCACGGATTTTCCAGGCGACCTGAATCGGCTCGTCCTTTTTATCATTCAGTAATAACCAGCGCAGTGGTTGATGATTTTCACCCTCTGCATCGATGAGTGGCGGATGGGAACGCGAGCCGGCTTCCACCGGGCTATAAATCACCTCTTCACCAAAATCCATTTGCCGCTGAAACAGGGCATCGACCGCTTGTACCAAAACTTTGACCGAACGGTGATTATGGCGCAGGCTGTATTGTTGCCCCTGCTTGGACAGTACATCGGCACGGGCTTTATTATAAGTCAGCATGTCGCCCCCACGGAAACCATAAATCGCCTGTTTTGGGTCTCCGACCATGATCATGCAGCCTTGCATATAGCGCTTCTGGTCCCGCCAGATCCGCGCCAGCATATTGTCCTGATCCTGGTTGGTATCCTGAAATTCATCCACCAGAATTAAGGGATAGCGTGCCTGTACAAACTTGGCAAAACGTAGTCCCTGCTCGCCTTGCAAGGCTTCTGATAGCGTGCGAATTTGCTGGGCAAAAGTGGTTTCACTTTTCTGCTGCAGGACTTGCGGCAAGCGCTTTTTGACTTCGCGACTTAAATAAAACTTTAAATAGGCATCCAGCAGGTCCAGATCCAGGCTGAGTTTGGATAAAGCTTCACAGAAGCATTTCAGCTGCTGCATGACTGCATGCTGTTCAAACTGATGCAACACCTCTTCTGCACATTTATTCAGGACTTTTTTCGTCGCCAGATCGGTCAGATTTTTCAGAGTCTTGTCAAAATGCGGGGCAAATAAGGCATAGCAACGCTGTTCAGCCAGAGCATCAATAAAGGCCGGTAGATCATCACACAAGGTGCGTTGCATCAGGCCATCGATACGCCATTTTTTACCAATAATGGAGTGATATTGTCCATCTGCAGAGTAATAATCGCTCAAGCTCGCAATCAGGCCTAAATCCAACTGGATAAACTCATCGACCAGCTGTTCAAACTGGTTTAAATCCAGCTCGGGGGCTTGTACTTCCTGAAACTGAGCCGAGGCAAAGTTCAGACTATTTTCCACCACCGGAACATAAGCGTCCTGCGACTTCAGCTTCTGATTCAGCAGCAGATAATCCACCACATTTTGTGGCTGCAACTGAATCCATTCACGCAGCACATCATGAATCAGTTGATAGGTATAACTTTTGGCATCATCAGTGATATCGGCCCGTTCAATCTTGCCACTTTCAAAGGAAAATTCGCGTAACAGCTTCTGGCTAAAACTGTCCAGCGTACCGACAAACAGTTCATCCAGCTGGTCAATCACCAATTTTAAACGTTCACGGGCAAAATCGACGCGCGTGGCATAATCGCTTAAAACTTTCTGGAATAAAGGATCGGATTCAGCCGCGATTTTGTGCTGAATTTCAGCCTGAGTTAGCGTTTGACAGCTGTCGAAATAACGTAAAGTTTCCACCAGGCGCAGCCGAATGCGATTTTTCAACTCAGCAGCTGCTGCACGGGTAAAGGTGGTGGCAATCACCTGATTCGGCAAATACGGACCGAGAAAAATCCGCACCATCAGACTGGACAAGGTAAAAGTCTTGCCGGTACCGGCCGAAGCTTCAATCCAGTGCAACCCTTTGAACTGCATGTCGACAATCGGGTTAAAGGACATTTGAGTTAATGTTTGGGGAGAATTCATATTATTTTTTATTCTTCAATCACTTGTTGATGCAAAAATACCGGTTGATAGAGCTGATAGGAAAATTGTGCGCAGGCATCTTCCAGCAACGCCGTCGCATCCTGTTCCTGCAAAATAAACTGCCAGTCCCGATGCATTTTGGTGGCTTCATTATCGACCACAGAAAAGCCGCTAAACTTGCCATCTTCATGCCAGTCTTTATAAATCACATCCATATCATCAATACACATCTGGTTCTGCTCATTCGGCTGCCAGTCATGCTCTTTATCTTTTTCCGCAATTTTCAGTAATAATGCCGCAGGCAATACCAACGGCTGGCTTTGCCCATATTTCCAGGCCGCCAGCCAGTGATCCAGCCATTCACGTGCTTTATTCGACGTCACGCCATGACATAAAATGGTTCGGTCACTGAACACCACAATCCGCGCCAGTTTTTCGCCACCATTCCCTAGATTTAAGTAAGCCAGCCAGAGCAGATATTCCAGCCAGACTTTGGCACGGCGCTTGGCACGCGCACTTGAAGCCTCCAGACTGACCCATTTTTCTGCACTGTTTTTCGGCAATTGAATGTTCATATACACATGATCATTCACTTTCCACACCTGCTGCGTGGTTGCCGTCACTTCAGGGGCATATTTCAGCAATCGCGCTTTTAAACGTTCTTGCTCCACCACACTCATTTTCCAGCTGCTTTGTTGCAGTTTGCCAATTGGCAGCTGATCCATTAACAATTCAGCTTGCGTGGCACCGTCCTGCTTTTGCAGGAACTGGCGCACGGCATAACGTCCCAAACCATCCAACAACAAGGGTTCCTGCACCGCAGGCAGATCTTCAGGACGCAGATTTTCCACCCCTAAAGTTTTTAAATAAAGCCGCGCCGGGAAAGTGACATCCTGAATCCACTGATGACTGTCCAGTACCTGAATATCTTGCTGCAGATTTTGATACGGGGTATTGACCCAGGTTGAACGCTGTCCGGTGGCATGGCGAATCTGTCCGGCCACACAAAACCATTGATCCTGATAACGCACCGGTCGAGCCGATTCAAAGCCCAGCGGATCAAAAGGCAATAGAGGATGTACATGATACAGCGACCGAAGTTGTTCAGGTACTTCCACACCATTGATCTCTACAGTGGCAGCGGCTTGACTGTCCGCTTGTTTGCCCTGCACGATAAAGGCCAGATGTTGTACCAGTTCCTGCAACACAGTGGATGGATCTCGGACTTCGCCATCACTGATATCGAAGCCATTATAAAACAGCCACAAATTGTCCTGTGCCAACAGCAGATGATCCAAAAATGCGCCCTGATCATCTTCCAGACGCGAGCGATCACCCAATTGAGGTTTCAGTAAATCCATCAAATCAAAAGGTAAATGCTGGCTACGATTCGGGAACTTGCCGCTGTCCAGTCCCAACATCACAATCAGCTTATACGGCACAGGGCGAATCTGCCCGATCTGGCTAAAGGTAATCTGCCCGGTCGGTTCGGCATGGTCGAGCTGGGTTTCCAGCGTTTTGTTAATCTCTGCCAGCAAATAAGGCAAAGGCAAACTCAAACTGCGTAAAGCATGATGATCCTGTTCATCATAGAAACTGGCCAGGGTCAGCATTCGTTCTTGCTTTTTAATGATTTTATAAACGGTTGCCAGAGACTCGATGCCAGTTTCTTCAAACTCGGCAATATCCTGCATCAGGCGCTTGAGCCACTGCTCTACAGGGACATTTTGGCCTTGCTCATGTGCAATCATCCAGTCACGGCGTGCATCAAAATCCTGATAAATCTGAATCAGCTTGCCAATCAGTTCAAAATCGCTGGGCAGGACTTTAGCAAAACTCAGGGTACCTTGAAACAGAGTATGTTCTGGAATTGCAATCCCCAAAGCCAGACGATCCAGCGCAAATTTAAAGCTAAACCGATAGTCTTCGTCGCCTTCACACAGGCTACGCTTTAAATGCTGCGCATCCAGTCCACGCTTAAAGCCCGCATCAATCAGCAATTCCGTGATGCGTTCAATGGCATTCACATCTAGACCGTAACACTGCTGAGTCGCGCTTAAACTCAGCCAGTCGGCAAAATCCTCAATGCTGAAACGTCCCTGAATCAGTTCAATCCGGCCCAATACCGCTCGCCAGGCATTCAGCGCATCCAGCTGGGCCACACCGGCAATTTGAATGGGCAGATAGACACTATCTCTGGACAATTGATGATGGCTGCCTGCTTTTTGCTGGATCAGGTCGCGTTCACTCGGCGGCGGTGCAAATACACTGCGAATTAAAGGTTCCAGCTCAGTTAAACTTGGGCTGAGCACCAGAATATCACTCGGTTTGCGTGGCGCTTCTTTAGTACCTTGGGCTAGCCAGTGAATCAGCTGTTCTTTTAAAACTTCCAGTTGGCGCAAACTGGAATGACAGACATGAATCTGAATCGAATCATCCTGTTCATCCAGCATATATTGATGCTGCTGCGGTTCCACCAGATAGAGAATATCGGACTGGATTTTACCCAGTAAATTCTGTTTATACTCATCAATAAAGGCATCTGCCCAGACCCCATCTTCCCCCGAAGACAAATTGGAGAGCAAAGAGAAGTGATCACGTGCCTGCTTACCAAATCGGGTCAATAAAGGATGGCGCGACTCACGCTGCTCCGCATTGAAATTTAAAGTAAATTCCTGAAAAAACTGTTCAATATCGGCATCACTGGCTTTGGGATTTTTGGCAATAAAACGCTCTTTTACTCTTAAATCATAACGTGCTTTCCAGTTCGGATCGACACTGTCGGCCCAATATTCCTGTGACGGGTTGTAGTGCAGAATATAAATATCAATGTACTGCCCCAAACGGCGTAAAAACGCCAGTTGCATCGGAGGCAAATCCAGCAAGGTAAAAATCACCAGGTGTTGCGGCAATTTTTTTAATGCCGCTTTACGGGTTTCCGGATTGTCCAGAATTTCCCAGAACATGGCATCAATACTTTGCATTTGCTCAAAGTCCTGATGAAATACTTCCTGCCATAACCAGCGCTGCCAGGCTTCCAGTTCACGGGCCTGATTCAGGGTAAATTCAGAAATGTCAGTATTGGTTTTAAAGAACATCTCTTCAATTTGAAGTTCTTTGTTTTGTCCCCAGGCCTGTAACCAATTGCTTGGGCAACTGCACATCTGCGGTGGACAGTTCTTCTGGCAATGCCCGCGATATTCCATGTAATGGCTAAACAGGCGCGATACCTGCTCTGCCACCCAATACAGCATGCCCTGCTTTTTCAGCTGCTTTTCGATACCCTGTTCCAAACGATCGGCACTGTCATAAATACGCTGTACGATAGAGTGTAAAGGATGATCCAGCTCTAAATGATTTTGTTCGCTCTGGATAAAGGCTTTCAGCGCCTGAAACACGCGCCACTTGATAATAATTCGTGGAATATTGGCTTTACGGACCTGTTCTTTTTGCTCGACCAGCACCCACTGATAAGCTGACCACTGAAAACCTCGAATCCGGTGATGAAACTGGGTATTGGCACTGATGCCTTTTTGTTCCGCCAGTTTCTGGGTCAGCCAGGCTTCTACCGCATGCGAAGGTACAATAAAATGTTGGGTTTGCAGCACCTGAAAAGGGGTTGCAGCAGGCTTATTCACGGTCGTCAGCATGGCGTGCACAAGCACATCAATACGCTGACTTTGAATCACATGAATGGCCATGACTTAGTTACCCCAATATTTTTCAAAAATGAAATGCCTACAAAAGCATAAAGATTATTTACTATACATCTGCATCTGTCTATGTCACTTTTAGGTGGATACTGAACTTAAAAATGCTTTGAAATTCACACCTTAATGATGGTTGAATGCAACAAATAACACGAAATTTAAGGTATTTACATGATGAAAATAGATAAAATTCCAGACTCAATCGATCCCAAATTAAATTTGGAAAGCATTCGAGAAGAATGCTTAGAACTTGTCAAAAAACGTGCTTACTGTTCTGCAGGAGCAGCCGTCATTCCCGTTCCATTTCTGGATGTGGTCATCGATGTCGGAATTTTGTCACAACTGATTCCGGAAGTGAATGCACGTTTTGGTTTGGCTCCAGAACAAATCAGTGTTTATGATCCAAAAACCAAACAAGTGCACTGGCAAGAACTGCGTAAACGCGGGGTAGAATTTTCCGGCTTGGTGGTGGCGCGTACTGCAGTGAAAAAATCGCTCAACAATGTGGTAGCCAAGGTCATTACCAAACAGGTGACTAAATTTATTCCCTTAGGCGGTCAGATTATTGCTGCCAGTTTAGGCTACATTGTGATGAAAAAAGTAGCAGAAGCTCACGTAGAAGAATGTTACAAAATTGCCAAAGGTATTCAACAAAAATAGAAGAACAGCTGGTGAATTCATCAGCTGCTTATCTGTTTACAGTCTATTTAATAACAATGTTGATCCTGCCGCTGAGAGTTTAATCAACTCTCAGCTGTTTTAAGATTGCTCTTAATATTTCCAGACGAGCGGTATTTTTGTCATCAGTAGCGATAATATGCCACGGTGCATAAGCGGTACTGGTTCGTTCGAACATATCCGCGGCTGCCTCTAAATAAGCATCCCATTTTTCCCGATTGCGCCAGTCCTCTTCAGTAATTTTAAAGCGCTTGTTTGGCGTCTCTTCACGGGCTTTAAAACGGGCGGCCTGTTCATCCTTGCTTATTGCCAGCCATAATTTGATCACCACGGTTTGACTATTGACCAAATCCTTTTCAAAGCGGTTAATTTCCTCATAAGCCCGCTGCCACTCGACTTCACTGGCAAAGCCTTCTACCCGTTCCACCAGCACTCGCCCATACCAGGAACGGTCAAAAATCCTGATGTCTTCATCACTTTGTAACTTGGTCCAGAAACGCCACAAGTAAGGACGCCGTAATTCAAATTGTTCCGGGGCCGCGATGGTATGAATATCATATTCTCTTGGATCCAGATTTTTAACGATGCGTTTAATCGCGCCGCCTTTCCCTGCTGCGTCCATGCCCTCAAAAACGATAATCGCTTTACGGTCGTCAAAACGTAATGCATTTGCCACTTTAACAGACAGTTCTTTCAGCTCTTTTTTATAGTCTTCATTGGTCGTGGGCTGATTTTCAGGATGCAGTAGCAACTCTGGAACAGCCGCCTGTTTCCATTCGGCTTTTGCTTCGCTCAAATGTTTTGGACAATTTTGCATAGCCGCCAAAATAATCTGTGCAAATTGCTGATCACGGGATTTTTCATCTTCACAATTAATCACTTGCCAGTCTTTAAGAAAGCGCTGACTCATTTTTTGCAAATTGTCATATTGTTTTTTATTGCGCCAGTCCAGACCATGTAATTTATGCCAGTGCACTTCACTAGGGTCCATATTGTCCAGCCGCTTTTGCAAAGATTTCCAGGACAAGTCAAACCAGACCTTCACTACATCGACATGATTGTTTTTCAAGTCCTGTTCAAAAGCCTGCATATCTTCAATATAGGCATCAAACTGGGTTTCATCGAGAGGTTTGGACACATGCAAGGCCGTGGCCAGCAAGTCGCTGTACCAGTTACCAAACCATACCATGATCTGACCTTCGGCAGGAATAAAATGCGCATAAGGCTGCCAAAAAGTCTGCTTTTGATTAAACATGTTGGGAGCATCGGCCTTAACCAGCAAATAACGCGGATCAACCCATTCACGCAGCTGCTTCACTGCCTCGCCCTTTCCGGCCAGCTCAATCCCATTGACCAGCACCAGCACGCTTTTAGCATTCTTTTGATCGCGGGTATTTTTTAAAAAGTACTGTGCTTCAATCAGATTCAGGGAAAGCTCATCTTCATCAAGTAATGAATTTTTTGTTTTTTTAAGGGTCATATTTTCCCCGTCCTCTATTCTAAATTTCAGTCAATTCAAGCATAGTACAAGGCTGAATTTGAACCCATAGTGTTTGTGTTGCTTATAATTGCTTTGTTTTCCAGCAAACTGACTTAATTTAAATCATTTTTCGCACAGTTTGTCATAGCGACTTTTCTCATCTGGCTCTAAGATTTAGCCATCTAAAAAATAATAGAGACACAGCATGTCTAAACTGGCTGCATTGGATGATCTTTTAGAGTTGTACTATCAACTGAATTATCATCAAAATCCTGAAATTTTTCGCCGTCTGCAAGATGTGCAGGCCTGGCAAAAACAGCGTATGCAATCTACCCATCACAAGCAGTTTGCAGAAAAACAAAATGTATTGATGTCGGAGTATTTCCTGAACCGCCTGTATGGCGGCCCGGATTTTGATGCCCTGGCCGAGCAAATCGCACGCTTGATGAAATATGCACACAAGGCAGAAAAACTGATTCCTGAAAATGCCGTGAAAACAGGTACATCAGGTGTATCTTTGGCGATTCTGGCGGTCCAACTGGACGAGCAGGTCGCCATGCAGCTACTGGAAGATTATCATCCGCATGAAGGCTTAACCGACGAGATGATGCGTTTGACCTATCTGAAACTGGATCAGGGGCAACACCGTTTAAATCAGCTGGATTTGCTCGACCAGCTCGGTTTTAGCCTGGATAAATACATGCGCTCATTTGTGGTCTATACCGCCTTTAAAATGTGTAGAGGCGCAGCCAGCAAATATAACTTCGATGTCATGTATGAATTTATGCAGGATGGCTTTTTGGCCATGAAACCGCTAAAGTCGGCAGAGAAGTTCGTGAAGGATTTTACTGCAGTTGAACGTCAAATTATCCATAAAGTTCACACCGGCGATCCGCACCCATTTCAGTAACTTGATGTTGTGATGGAACTAACAAATTAAGCAGTGAATAAAAACATAGAGCAGATTTCTGTATATTATTCATAACAATTGCATGCAGATTGCTGTACAACGTCTTAGAATCTGTCATCATGCAAGCACTGCAACATTAACCCTATTTTTATGTTAGGAGTGACTCTAATGTCTAACGAAAATCAAACGCCTACCTCTCCCCCTGAGCCGGCCCAAAATACAGACAAAGTGAGTCCTTTCTTAACTGAGCCTCTTCCGCAAGGCACTGCTCAAGGTCAGCAACAATCTTTACAACAACAGTTGACCGACACCCCAGTGACCGGTTCAGTACCGAAATATAACCTGCCACGTGGTGCCAATACCGGTAATGTCGGGGCAACCACCCACTTCGGTTACCAGACTGTGAGCAGTGAAGATAAAGCCCAGAAAGTGGCTGAAGTTTTCCATTCAGTCGCCAGCAAATACGACATCATGAATGATCTAATGTCATTCGGTATTCACCGCCTCTGGAAACGTTTTGCCATTAATATGTCAGGCGTACGCCGTGGTCAGCATGTACTCGATATTGCAGGTGGTACGGGTGATCTGGCTAAAGTCTTTAGCCGTGAAGTCGGTCCTACAGGACATGTGGTGCTTTCAGATATCAACGAATCGATGCTGAATGTGGGTCGTGACCGTTTGATCGATGCCGGTTGTACCAATGTCGATTTCGTTTTGGCCAATGCTGAAACTTTAGAGCCATTTGCAGACAACAGTTTTGACTTGCTGACCATCAGCTTTGGCCTACGTAACGTCACCGACAAAGATGCAGCACTCGCGGCAATGTACCGTGTTCTTAAGCCAGGCGGCCGTTTATTGGTGCTTGAATTCTCTAAACCGGTATTCGAGCCATTCTCTAAATTGTATGATCTGTATTCATTCACCGCTTTACCAATCATGGGTAAAATTATTGCCAATGACTCGGAAAGTTATAAATATTTAGCCGAATCGATCCGTATGCATCCGGACCAACGTACCTTGAAAGGCATGATGGAAAATGCAGGATTCCAGAACTGTGATTACCACAACTTGACTGGTGGTATTGTGGCGGTTCACCGCGGCTTTAAACTTTAAGGTTTTATGCTATGTGGTCGATTCTGGCACTCGGTGCAGTTGAACGATTAATTCATCATATGATTGATCTGGATGCGATTACCCGCATTCAGCTCAATGAATTGCAAGGTAAAATGTTGCGTGTGGTGATTGACTCACCACAGCTTTCTGTCGATGTGTTCTTTGACGACAATAAAGTGCGTCTGGAACCAACCGTCACCGGTCAAAGCGCGACCCCATCCATTTTCGAACAACGTCCGTTTGATCAAAACCAGCAGATTTCGGAAGCGACCGCGACCCTGCAGGTTAAAAATGTGGTTGAGCTTTTGAAGCTGTTACTGGCGGATGATGTCGGCAATATTCCGCTGCAAGGTGACTATCACCTGTTGCAGGATATTCAGCGTATCATGCAACAGGCCGAACCGGATTTAGCTTCACATTTAAGTCCATGGATTGGTCCTGCCCTTGCCCATGAACTTGGCAAAATCCAGCTGGCACCGAAACATTTAAAACGTTCCTTAGAAAGTTATTTATTCTTTGCTGAAGATGCGTTAAAAGAAGATAGCGGCTTATTTGCTCCACGCTGGCAAATGGACGGTTTGCAGCAAGATACCCGAATTTTCAATCAAAATTTAGATCGTGCCGAAGCCAAAATTCAGCAGCTTCGAGCGCAGATTGATACTTTAGATACACCTCCAGCTTCACCTCAAGATTAGGTTTAGATATATGATTCCGCATGTTTCACGTTTACTCGAACTTTGGCGCATTGCCGCGCACTATAGACTCGACACGTTGTTTCCTGCGGAAGAATTACCAGAAAAAGCCCGTCATGTTTTAAGCTTGATTCGCATGCACCCTGCGGCATGGTCTAGCCGTGAACGTAAAAACCCACTGAAGCTAAAAGAAGCTTTAGAAGAAATGGGACCGCTGGCGATTAAACTGGGGCAGTTGCTTTCAACCCGCCGTGATTTGATCCCACCCAAAGTTTTACAACAATTGGTGCTTTTACAAGATCGAGTTAAGCCGTTTGATAATAACATTGCCAAAACCCGCATTCAGGAATCACTGAAAGCCGATGTAAATACCTTGTTTGCCCGTTTTGATGAACAGCCGCTTGCCGCAGCGTCCATTGCTCAGGTGCATACCGCTGCTCTGCATGATGGTCGTGAAGTGGTGGTTAAAGTCACTCGTCCCGACATTCGCCAGCAAATTTTGCAAGACTTTGAAATTCTCGATTGGCTCGGTGCAGCGTTGGAAAAACGCTTGGAAGCAGCGCGTGCCCTGCATTTGTCGGAAATTATTCAGGACTATCGTCAAATCATTCTAAATGAACTGGATTTGACCTTAGAAGCCGACAACACCCGTCGTATGCGCCATTATTTTACTGGCTCAAGCATGATGTATGTGCCTGAAGTGTATATGGACAGCAAAGACGTGATGGTGGCTGAACGCATCACCGGTGTTCCTATTTCCGATATTGCCACTTTTGACCGTATGGGAATGAATCGCGCGGACCTGGCAGAAAAAGGTTTGACCATTTTCTTTACCCAGGTATTCCGTGACAACTTCTTCCATGCCGATATGCATCCGGGTAACGTGTTTGTCGAAACCATTAATCCGAGTAATCCACGCTTTATTGCACTGGATTGCGCGATTATGGGTGAGCTGTCCAAACACGATCAAATGACCGTGGCACGCATGTTACTGGCAGTAATGAACAGCGACTTTATGCAGCTGATTCTGGTGGTGCATCAAGCTGGCTGGATTCCACCAGGAAATGATCAAGATGCCTTGGCGCGTGAAATGCGCCGTACCGTCGGTCCAATGGTATCGAAACCGATGCATGAGCTGGATTTTGCCGGCATTCTGATTCAAGTGATGGATATTGCCCGTCGTTTCCATCTGGAAATTCCACCACAGCTGATGCTCTTGCTGAAAACATTAGTGCATGTCGAAGGCTTGGGAACCGACCTTTATCCTGAACTGGATATCTGGAAACTGGCGAAACCGATCCTGACCAACTGGATTAAAGCGCAAATGAATCCGCAAAAGAACCTGAAGGAATTGGGACAAAAAATTCCTGATCTTCTGCTCGGTGCGCAGGATTTACCGAGCTTGATGATTGACAGTTTAAATGGTCTAAAAAATCAGTCGGCCTGGCATTCCAAACAATTGCATGAGCTGCAAAGTATGCGCTTGCAAATGGAACATCAGCAAAAACGTAGCTGGATTTTTGGCAGTATCATGGCCATTCTGCTTTCAATTGCGATCATTTCACCATGGTTTGTATCAGTGATTCTGATTGTGCTAGCAAGCATACTCGCGGTCTGGCGGATGGCGAAATAATTTTTAAATAGCCTGATTCGTCAGGCTTTTTTATNNAATGGAACATCAGCAAAAACGCAGCTGGATTTTCGGTAGCTTGATGGCAATTTTGTTGTCGATTGCGATTATTGCACCTTGGTATATTTCGATTATTCTAATCATGCTGGCGAGCTTGCTTGCAGTTTGGCGAATTTTTAAATAAGAATTTGA
>NZ_DJDC01000173.1:0-4227 GCF_002430855.1 Acinetobacter sp. UBA5934
GCACCCATCACAATAAAGGCCATGGTGAATGTACCACCCGATGCCAGAAAACCAATCGTCGCTGGGGCAATTGCCGCACCGACGCGGCCGATGTTATAAGCACCGCCAATGGCTGTACCGCGTACATCTGTAGAGAAGCTCTCTGCCATATAGGTCGCATTTACACCATATGGAATGCCGTACAAGAAGCCAAAAGTCACCAACAAGTACAGAATGTTGTCTGGCGTATTGCAGAAGATAATCACTGGCAAGAACACAGCGCTGGCAAGAGTGCCGAATACAAACACCGCACGACGGTTAAATTTATCTGCCAGATAGCCTGCCAGAATCTTACCGAGAATCATGGCGGTATATGAACCCACCATATAGCTGGTCAAACTCTTAAAGTTCATGTGAACTTCAGTTTCCAGATAGCTTGGCATCCAGTTGTTAATGCCGTAATAACCAAATTGTAGGAAGAAAGCTGTGCTCATCCAGAGCAAAAACATTTTACGATGTTTAAAATTACTGAAAATCTGCTTGTAGATGCTGCCACTTTTCGGTTTTTCCTGAGCCACCACCGCTGTAGGCTGAGTTTTGCCTTTTAGGGCATTCAATTTGGTTAGCTGCCATGATTTTGGTTCTGGTACAAAGCGTTGCAGGAAGATGTTGATAAATGCTGGAATCACGGTGATAAAGAACAGAATACGCCAGCCATGATCTGGAATGATTGAACCTGCTAATAGCGTTGCAACAATATAACCGACTGTTTGACCGGTTTGTAGCGTACCCAATACCGTTGTACGGTAAGTGGTTGGCACATATTCAGCCATTAGAGTATTACAGGCCATATATAGTGCACCAATACCCAAAGCTCCGATAAAACGCAGTGCCATAAAGTGCTCAAAGCTATGGGTAAAACCTAACAAACAGGTGGCTATCGAGAAGAAAGTCACTGAGTTGGCAATAGTACGAACACGGCCAAATTTATCACATGCCCAGCCGCCCAAGATTCCACCAATACCCATCCCGGCGAGCGATGCGCTGCCTAGTGCACCGGCCTGAAAGGTCGACAATCCAAATTCGGTCTTTAAGCTGGTTAAACTATAAGACAGCAACATGATATCCACACCATCTACCACCATGGCAAAATAGGCAAATAGCAAGGCCCACTTCCAAGTGTTGGGTCCTATTTTTTCATAGGTTCCAATATTGCGTGACAAAGAACTCGCTGGAGTTCCTGCACTTGTTTGAACGTCATTGTTCATGATTTATTACCTCATTTTCCCAAATGAGTCATCGGCAGTCCCATGTCTCTACATTTGCCCTAAACGGTTCTTTATTCTTTTTATCTATATATATTTTGAACTTAAGCTTGCAAATACAGAGCTTTACAAGAATGTTTCACGATGAATCCTTTATCGATATCAGTGATTTTTTTGAGACAAAACATCTCTAGGATGTTCACGAGTGAACATCCCTATTTTTTTAAAATGACTTAATTACAAAATGCCGCGATACCGGTTTGCGCACGACCCAGAATCAGAGCATGGACATCATGGGTACCTTCATAAGTATTCACCACTTCAAGGTTTACGAGATGACGCGCCACGCCAAATTCATCGCTGATGCCGTTGCCGCCCATCATGTCACGCGCTACACGGGCAATATCCAAAGCCTTGCCACAGTTATTGCGCTTGATTAATGAAGTGCCTTCAACTGCTGCAATGCCTTCATCCTTCATGCGGCCAAAACGTAACGCCGCCTGCAAACCCAAGGCAATTTCAGTTTGCATATCCGCCAGTTTCTTTTGAATCAGCTGATTGGCAGCCAGTGGACGGCCGAACTGCTTACGGTCCATGGTGTATCGATGCGCCGTGTGCCAGCAGAATTCTGCCGCACCCATCGCGCCCCAGGCAATGCCATAACGGGCGCTGTTCAGACAGGTAAATGGACCTTTCAAGCCACGCACTTCAGGGAAAGCATTTTCTTCTGGAACAAACACCCTATCCATCACGATTTCACCGGTAATTGAAGCACGCAGGCCCACTTTTCCGTGAATGGCAGGAGCCGAAAGCCCTTCCCAACCTTTTTCCAGAATAAAGCCGCGGATATCACCCACATTGCCCTCAGCAGACACTTCCTTGGCCCAGACCACAAAAACATCTGCAATCGGACTATTGGTAATCCACATTTTTGCACCAGTTAAGCGGTAACCACCGTCGACTTTTTTGGCACGGCTAATCATGCTGCCCGGGTCAGAACCATGATCCGGTTCGGTTAAACCAAAACAACCGATGTATTCACCAGAAGCCAACTTCGGGAGATATTTCTGTTTTTGTTCTTCTGAACCAAACTCGTTGATCGGCACCATCACCAGTGAACTTTGTACACTGGCCATAGAACGGTAGCCGGAATCGACATATTCAATTTCACGCGCCACCAGACCATAGCTGACATAATTCAGACCAGCACCGCCATACTGTTCTGGAATAGTTGGGCCTAATAGGCCAAGTTCGCCCATTTCACGGAAGATTGTTGGATCAGTTTTTTCATGGCGGAACTGTTCCAGCACACGCGGCTGTAATTTGTCCTGACAGTAAGCCTGCGCCGTATTGCGAATCATGCGTTCTTCTTCAGTCAATTGCTGTTCCAGTAAAAATGGATCTTGCCAATTGAACTGAGCCTTTACCGTTTTTTTAGTATTCACCATTTGATTCATCGCTTCCTCTGCCTGAGATCAGTTTTCTTTGTTTGATTCGATGCTATGTTTGAATAGCCCATCTTTCAAACGATAAATTTGCATGCAGATATTCCATTTACACATATCTCAATAATTTTTGGTTTTTTGTGTGCTTATACTGCTCTGCCAATAATCACTTTAAATAGATCTAAAGACTAAAGTCGAATAGGTTGCTGTTTGAATTATGTCATTTTGAAATATCTACAGATAAAAGGATTTATCTATGCGTCGCAGTATTCCCTCACTCCAGAGCCTGCTCTGCTTTGAATCAGCCGCGAAGCATGCCAGTTATACCCATGCATCGCAGGAACTGTTTATCACCCAAAGTGCGGTTTCTCGGCAAATCCAGCAACTGGAAGAATTTCTGGGAGTCAGTTTATTTACCCGGACCCGTCATGGCGTAGAACTCACTCATGCCGGGCAGCAATATTATAAAAGCATTCAGCCTTATTTAAGTGGACTTGAACAAAGCACGCTGGATGTCATGTCGCATAAAGGTTTAGGCGGCACCCTGAAATTGGGCGTGGTTCCGACCTTTGCTACCCGCTGGTTATTGCCTAAATTGCATCGTTTCAATACACGTTATCCTGAAATTACCGTGCATCTGGAAACCAGTACCAAACCGTTTTTATTTAATGAAAATATCTTTGATGCTGCCATTTATGCCGGCACCCCGCAGCAGATTGAACACTGGCCAGGTACACAAACCCATTATTTAATGCATGAAGATGTAGTTCCGGTATGTTCGCCTGCTCTTATTCATAAACACTTTCCTGCTGCCAAAATGGTGAATGAAATCAGTTTTGATCTGGATGCAGAGCAACTGGTACAGCTGCCTTTACTACAGCAGACCACCCGTCCCAGCATTTGGGAAGAATGGTTTGCTCATCATCAAATCAAGCATTCCAATCCCTTTGAAGGTCAACGGCATGAACTGTTTTCCATGCTGGCAGTAGCAGCCAATCATGGCATGGGCATGGCACTGATTCCGCAAATGCTCATTGAACAGGAATTAAAGGAAAAAAAATTGGTGATTGTCTCTACTAAAAAACTGGAAGGTCGGCGTGCCTATTATCTGGTACATTCCAGCCAGGAAAGCTCGCCTTTAATTCAAAAATTTGTCGACTGGATGCAACAGGAATTGTTAACTTCCGCGAGCTAAAATAGCTGTTTCCCCTAATATCTATAAAGTCCTATTCAGCCCTATCTCTAAAATGGTGGAATGAACTGGTATCTATCGTATTTGATATTGCTCTTGATATAAAAAGCTCTTATATAGTCATAATGGTTTTTTTAGTCTTGTTTTTTATAAATTTCTGCTGAATTTTACGATCAAGTTCTTCGGTAACTATTCAGCTAGAAATCAGAAAATTTATGCTTTTTTAAATCTATTTTTATAGAAGTTCAACCTCTGGAAAAAAATCACAGACATTAAAAAAGCCCCTGTTTTCACAGGGGCTTTTAAATTTGGCGGAAGCGGTGAGATTCGAACTCACGGAGGACTC
>NZ_DJDC01000167.1:0-15841 GCF_002430855.1 Acinetobacter sp. UBA5934
GATGCAACTCACCGATATTTTCATTGTATTTCAAAATGTTCCAGCCTTCGTATAGAGCACTTAACTCTCCTTCTTTAAAAGTAAAAGGAAAATCAGGCTGTGCCGGAATATCTGGCGTGTCCATCGCACAGACAATCAGGTTATAACCACCCGGAGCAGTCGCCTGCTGCATCTGCGCAATTAAAGGTCTAACGGTTTTAGCCTGTAAAAACATCATCACTACCGTACAGCAAATAAAGTCGTATTTTCCGCCAATGCTTTGGTCAGCGTTTAGGTCACGCTGCTGTACATGAATATTTTTAATGCCTTCCGCTGCGATCACCTCTTGCAGCTTTTGTAAACTGTGCGGATTCACATCCCAAGCATCCACCTCAAAACCATGCTGACTTAAATACAGCGTATTACGCCCCTGCCCGCAGCCAACATCCAAGGCACGGCCACCTTGCAAATACGGCGTAGCAGCCAATATTTCCGAGTGAGTGGGAGAAAGCTGATACTTTTTATAAAAATAATCCTGTGGCAGACAGTAAAACTGGAGCTGACATTCAATGTCATCACTGGCAGAAACAATTTTGTGCCACGCTTGCGGTTCAATAAATGGAGGCTGCTGCTCTGGGCTAAAAACATGCTCAGACTTTACGGCGCCCGACTCTTCCAGCATGGCAAAATAAAGCTCACCCTTGAATACCGTCAGTTTTGCCCAGGTCCCCGCTTTGGTATTGTGCGGATTTTTAAACCCTTGCGGAATACTCTGCTGTGTCCAGACAGGCAATTTTTTATAACAAATAAGCTGTTGCATAACAGGCTGTGCTCCCAATCATCAATTGTCTGTCTGAAATCACTTTGTTAATTATGTTTTAGCATAGCCCGTTCAACCTCAGATTGAAATAAGCTACTTGACGAAGACTCTTGCAAACATCTAGGCCTAAAAGCAATGTAACTCATCTGCAACATCATGTTATACCTATGTAAATTTAGTTGAATATTCACACAATTAAACATCGCTAACTTATTTACTTTTAAAAAATTAATATCTCTGGCGTTAATATAAGCCGTACAAAAACCCTCTTTATTCTCACGATTGAGTCATCCACATGAATGCTATTAAAACTGCCTTGGCTATCGCTTTAGTTGCAAGTACTACCTCTGCTATGGCTGCGACTGCTGTAGAAACTACACCTGCTGCTAAAGTTGCTGCATTAAAAGCACAAGTAAAAGCAGATACCATTCAAGCTGCAAGTACGGTTAAATCAGCCGCTGCAACAACCAAAGATAAAGCTGCTACTGTTTCTAAAACAGCTGCTCAAAAAACTGTAGCTGCTAAAAAAGTAGCAGTAGCTAAAACAGCAGCCACTAAGGATGCAACTGCTACAAAAGCGGTTGAAGCGAAAGATGCAAATGTAGCTAAAGCTGAACAAGTAAAAGAAGCTGCAACTCATAATACTGTCGCTGCTAAAGATACTGTATTAGAAAAAGTGGTAGCAGCAAAAGATGCAACTGTTGCGAAAACTGTAGCTGCTAAAGATGCGGTAGCAGAAAAAACAGCTGAAGTGAAAGATGCCACTGTTGCTCAAGCAACTGAAGCTAAAGATGCTACTGTAGAGAAAACTGCAGACCTAAAAGAAGCAGTTGCTGTAAAGGCAGATGCTGCTAAAACTGAAGTAAAGGCTGAGAAAAAATCATTCTTTTCTTGGTTTAAAAAATCTGCGGCTTAATTTGCTTTAACGTATGTTAGCCTTAAAAAGGATGCTATTCATGAGCATCCTTTTTTAGTTATACCGGAAAATATTTATCTTCCATTGTAAAGGCCAAACTAAGGAACACCATTCCTCAAGGTAGTTCTTTGCTGCTCTTCTAACTGTCTGATGGCTTCACGCTGCGCACTACTATCCAGCACACCCAATGAAATTTGTCCGCGAGCGAGCTGTACATTGGTAGCACTACGGTCTATACCAAAAGGTTCAAGCAGCACATACAAACCTTCGCGCGGATCAGGTGACTGTAAACTTCGGGCAATGGCCAGAACATATTGCTGCAAAGGCGCTGGCAAGCTGTTGATATCTGGCATAGGGGCCTCAGGAACCAGATCGATGGTCATCAGAATAGTCGGGTCAACCACAAAGTTTTGCGTATCCATCTGGATCTGCATAACTCTATGCTGCAAGGCTCTCTCTCTTGGATAATCGTGTGGATAATAGATGACCTGTGCTGTTTCGGCTTCTGCACTTAACTCGGCTTCGGTTAAGGGGCTTAATCCAGGGGCATCCGCTATATCGGCAAAAGTGGAGGAAATAGGAAAGCTTCCAGCAATCATTACAATTGCACAAGACAAATTTTTTAGGAGCTTCATGGCAGTTCTACTCAACAATGAATTGAAGTAAATAAACAACCGTCGACAGCTATAATTGTATAGTTTATGCGCCTTTCAGCCACTTGCTCCGGACCAGTGGTATTGCAGGACATTCTAATTTTCTTTAAAAAATCCTCTCTTTTCACCTTTTAAAAAATACGAGAACTGTCGTTGTAAAAAGCCTGACTCTGGATCATATTTTTATAAATCAGTTTTTTATATTCCCCAGCTCGATTGCCTCGCCAATACAAGGCTTCCGCGACACTCTCTATTTTTCTCGTATTCCTACGCGCAGAAGTACAGGAAATGTTACATCTAAGTGTTGAGGTCCCGCTTGTAAAGCCGCTGAAATGGACTGTAATGGATCATCCGCGTTGTGATCATGATAATGCTTGAGCGCCGACCAGGTCTTTAAATAGCTGAGCAGCTGCTGCGGAGTCCAGTGATATTCCAACTGCAAATCTGGAACAGCCTGCTCATGAAAAGGAAAGGGAATGCTTTGATACAGCTCATCAATATAACGGCGTTCACTATCCCAATAATCTTTTAAGGTTTCAGCATACAGCTGTTGGACCAAACTATTGATTGCCGCATCCTGAACATGAATCAGGCCATAGCCAATGACTGCCAGCACCCCTTGAGGTTTAAGCACCCGTTTGACTTCTTTATAAAATGCCTTAAAGTCAAACCAGTGTATCGCTTGTGCCACGGTAACCAAATCTACGGACTGTTCCGAAATGGTAGTCTGCTCTGCTGCCTGCACCTGATAGCTGACATTTTCAAAATAAGGCGCTTGTTGTAACTGTGCTTCGCTAATATCGGTCGCCAGTACCTGCTCGAAATACGGTGCCAAAAGCTGAGTAAACTGACCAGATCCCGCAGCACAATCCCAGGCAAAAGTTCGTCCCGGTACATGCTTTAAAATTTCTTTGATTATTTGGCTGGAATAGCTAGGACGGGCCTGTTTATAACGCACACTATTGCTGGAAAAAAGATCTTTCATTTAACGATGCTCATAATATTAATCAATTTAATCAATCACCTGATCAATTGTGAAAC
Source organism: Acinetobacter sp. UBA5934 (assembly GCF_002430855.1). Classification (NCBI taxonomy): domain Bacteria; kingdom Pseudomonadati; phylum Pseudomonadota; class Gammaproteobacteria; order Moraxellales; family Moraxellaceae; genus Acinetobacter; species Acinetobacter sp. UBA5934. Next base: position 3,410 of record NZ_DJDC01000167.1, read on the forward strand.
TGGTCTGGGCAATCGGTACCAGCTGATCATTCAATTGATAATATTTAACATCATAGCTTCCTGCTTTCCAGCCTTTCGCGGGCTTAAAACTAACCCAGTTCTGTTCCCGATTGGCGCTGATGCGCTGCGGCATAAAAAACAGCACTTCGCCTGTGGACTGATTGCTCCAGCGCACAAATACCTGCTCGTTATTTGGGGTTTTTCCCAACGTATCAAAATGGGCGAATAACTGTTGTCCGGCATAAACCTGTCTTGGCAGCAGGTTATTCGCTATATATTGTTGCTGCGCCGTGACGCTGGCCTGACCAGTCATGCTTTCATGCGGATCATTTTTTGCATCGACAAATTCCTCGACCAGGCGTTTGGCAAACGCGTGCTTGTCGTGGATATTAGATAAATCATAATCCGGAAAGGCCTGCTGCAAATACTTGTTAATTTGCTCGGGTGTAGCTTGATCTATAAGGCTATTCACCTGAGTTTTCTGTTTTTTAAGCTGTTGTTGCAATGCCGGACGATCTTCAGGCTGAGTCTGCGCTTTTTGCTGAATGGTCTGGATGAAATTTTCCACAGCAATATCCTGATTGGGCTCAGAAACAGTCGGTTCAGATTCAGGCGTGGACCGGGCAATAAAATAACCCAATCCAAAGCAGAATATGCCAATCACCAGTGCTGCAAAGAATTTCATGCGACTTAAATCCACCACTTAGTTACAGGTGATGGTTTCTGTCAGGCTTCCAACAGGAATATTCACGCTTCCACTAGGAAATAACGCCCCTGCACTGACTTGCTGTCGAGTCAGGTTGGTTCCTGAAAGCAGTCTTAATCCTTCCGAAGTACAGAGTCCGGTTTGGGTATCATTACTCAGCTGTACTACACAGCCATTGACGGTTACTTTATGGGTATTGGTGACTGGCTGCACACATAACTGGGTAATGACCACTGAAGCAGGTGACTCCAGTTCACATGCTGAACAGTCCTGATTGCTGCCACCACAAGCATCGGCGGCTCTTTCGCTACGGCAAATATAGGTTTGGCTACCGAAAATAAATCTTTTTTCATAAGAAGAGTTAAAATAATCTCCGCTTCCGCTACCACCACAAGCCGAGAGTAAAAGTGATAAAGAGGTGAATACGGGGACAGCGATTGTTTTCATTGCGTAGTCTCCAGTTGTTATTACTTTGATTCTATAAAAACAAAGACCTCAAGCGATGGAGATATTAAACAAGAAAAATTATTGCATTTTAGGTGTCATCAGCCCAGATGCAGGAGGGTTATTTATAGAATGTTCCAGCGTACCAATATTGATCCTGTTCAGGTCAATCTGTATATGGGTCCCACGTTCGAGGGGCTGCATACTGTTGCTCCGGTCTATGCCAAAAGGTTGCAACATAATATACAAGCCTTGCGTAGGATCACTCGACTGTAAACCCTGCGCAATATTCAACACATGCTGTTGTAGTAAGGGAGGTAAAGAGTTTAGGTCTGGCTGTGATTGTAGGGGCTGAAGTTCAAGGTTGGCAACCATATGGCTATCAATCATAAAGTTTTGTGCTTCACGTGAACTACGAATCATTTGATGCTGTAAAGCACGGCGATTCATCTCATCATTCTGATAGGGTACCACCCCTGTTTCTGTACGTAATTCTGGTTCAGCCAATACTTTCAGGGTGGGCAAAGTTACCGTGTCATCAGCGTGTAGCATCATGCTTGCTGTACAACCGAACATCAACACCAAAGCCGAGGTTTTTAGAAGATTCATAAGCTTGACTCGTAATGTAATTTCAAGGCAATGCAGCTTCACACCAAGCAAGGAAAATGCTTCTCACTGCAATTGTATAGGTTATAGCCTACATAAAATTCCGTTTTTGCTCACCCTAACTCAGATAAACGGTGTTTTAATTCCCCTTCAATTTATCGTCACGCGACACATAAGTTGTCATTTACGACGCATAGAATGTGATTGAACGACACATAAGTTGTCATAAAAAAACCATTTGAGTATGAATGAGTTTTTAAAGCATTAACCTATTGATATTAAATTATTTATATTCTTCTTTAGAAGAGCAGCAATACTAGGATCAAATCCATCTACTAGGAATCTACTAATTAACCCTTCTATTAGAGTGTAAATTAAGTCGGATAAATCTTGATGGCCTGCTAATAAGCAATGTGCTGATACTAAGTCTTTTATCCATTGCTTATGCTTTTTAGAAATAGAAATTATATCTTTTTCATTTTGTCCCGACTCAGCTACAGCTCTAACAAATAAGCACCCTTTAAATGAGTCTTGTTGAAACCATTCCATGTGCCAATCAAAAATTTTGTTAATTGCACCAATACCTTCTGCTGTTCCAATGTATTGGAATAAGCTCTCTTTAAATTTTTCATCACGAGCTTTAAGAACTGATTGAACCAACTGACTTTTATTTTTGTAGTAAGTGTACATAGTCGTTTTAGAACAACCAGATTCATCTCGAATTAAATCTACCCCAACACCAACAAAACTATTTTGATTAAATAGTTTTTCTGCTGTATCTAAAATTTTTAATGCTGATTTTGACATTCATCGCATCCTAAAAATAAAAATAGTACAGATCTGTACTATTTTTATTTTATCTGTATTATGCTTTTAAAACAATATTTAAAAAGGAGATATAGATATGCTTTCAATCTTTGAAGGAAAAGAAAAACTTGCTGCATTCCCCAAAAGACATGAAGTTCTCAGAAGTTTGATTGGAGGAACACTCAGCATTCTTCTTCTACTTTTACTTACTAAATTAACAGGTAATATTTACATTATGGCTCCTTTCGGCGCTACTTGTGTGATTCTTTATGCTGTTTCACAGTCGCCATTGGCACAACCTAGGAATGTTATATTCGGTCATCTCATTTCAGCTTTTATCGGTCTATTTTTCCTTAAGTTTTTCTCTGATTCTATTTTGGCTATAGCTTTATCTGTAGGCTGTGCGATTGCGTTAATGCAGATTTTTAAATGTGTACATCCCCCAGCAGGAGCTAATCCATTGGTAATACTTTTAACAGCAAATTCCATCAACTATGCATGGAGTTTTCTAATCTTTCCTGTCTTATTAGGATCTATAGCTTTAGTTTTGGTTGCTTCTGTTGTAAATAACATTAAAGCTAATAATAAGTGGCCTCTTTATGGTTTAGGTTTAATCAAAACTAAGTCATAAATTGGTTGAAGGTTAAATCCATTTAACATACTGACTGTTATATGAAAGACCTTGTTATGGATCTTAGGTCTAAAAAATTATTTATCGAAAAATGACACAGGTTGAGTGGTCTTACACTCATAATATCATCAGTTGAGTCGTAGTATGATGTCATTATGGTTCGTTAGAAGAACTAAGATGCTAATTTGATTATTATGCTAATGACAAGCTATGTGTCGTTTTACGTTTATTAATGATATTCGGTTTTTATCAGTCTTTTATCGCAGCTTGCATACAGATATAAGGCCTATACCCAACAGACAGACAAAAAAAATCCTCAAACAATGTTTGAGGATTTTTTGAATATGGTGGCGAGACCCAGGATCGAACTGGGGACACACGGATTTTCAATCCGTTGCTCTACCTACTGAGCTATCACGCCAATGCCGTGTATTAAGCCGTATCTGCTCTCAATAGTCAATATAATTCATCACATTTTTATTTGATCGAATATTTTTTACCCAAAAAAAATCCCTGATGGGATCAGGGATTGAAATCTTGAAACAGATTTTGAATATGGTGGCGAGACCCAGGATCGAACTGGGGACACACGGATTTTCAATCCGTTGCTCTACCTACTGAGCTATCACGCCGATGCCGCGTATTAAACAGTCTCAGCGTTTTTCAGTCAAGCAAGTTTTGGGCTTTTTAAAGCAAACGTTTATTTTTACAGCAAATTGGCGTTTATCTGTTTATTTTTTATTTAAAACTCAAATAATTATTCAGCAGTGTCAGTATTTTTAACCGATAAAAAAGCAGCCATGAGGCTGCTTTTTATGTACTCGATAGAGTTAAATTTTTTCCAGATGCGCCAGGCAACGATGAATTGCTCCACAGCCCGGTTCAAATGTCTTCACGCCTTTTTCTTCTTCGATCCGGCAGACCTCACTGACCAGTCGTTCTGCAACCCCGCGTCCACGGTTGGCCGGATGGACCACAATATTTTCCAGTATGCGGCTTTCCCCCTGTCCGGTACACCAAATTGCCCCAATCAGTTTAGTATTAAATTCTGCTGTGTAAACTAATGTATACTGAGCCAAGTTTTGCTCTAGTTGTTCAATGGCATCTGCCCCATCTCCAAATTCCGGGCTGGTGTCATACAGTCGCTCAAGCTGGCTGCGCACTTCGTCATTTTCTAGTGAAGTATAAGCATGTACGGTAATAGGCATTGATTAACCCTCCTGAGCAATCTAATATGCGATGATTTCGTCATCGCGAAAAACAGTTTACATCATCATTTTTGACGTTTTTGAGGAACGTGTCTATGACGCAACGTATCAGTGAAGTGGTAAGAAACACTAACGAAACCAAAATCCGAGTTCGTGTGAATCTTGATGGTACAGGTCAAGGCACTCTCAATACAGGTGTTCCATTTTTAGATCATATGATTGATCAAATCAAGCGACACGGTTTATTTGACATAGACATTCATTGTGATGGTGACCTGGAAATTGATGATCATCACACCGTAGAAGACTGTGGTATCACACTCGGTCAGGCTTTCGCCCAAGCGTTGGGTGATAAAAAGGGTCTACGCCGTTATGGTCACTTCTATGCCCCACTGGATGAATCTTTAAGCCGTGTTGTGGTTGATTTATCTGGCCGTCCGGGTTTATGGATGGATATTCCATTTACTCGTGCCCGTATTGGTAGCTTTGATGTTGATCTATTCTCTGAATTTTTTCAAGGTTTTGTGAATCACGCTTTAATGACGCTGCATATCGACAACCTGAAAGGCAAAAACAGCCATCACCAGATCGAAAGCGTATTTAAAGCATTTGCCCGTGCACTCCGTATGGCTTGTGAAGTCGATCCACGTGCAGAAAATACCGTTGCTTCAACCAAAGGTAGTTTGTAATGACCCGTATCGCCCTTCTTGACTATGGCATGGGAAATTTACACTCAGCAGCCAAAGCCTTAGAACATGTTGGTGCAACTGTTGATGTGACCAATGATCCCAAACTGATTGCGCAAGCCGATAAAATTGTATTTCCAGGCGTAGGTGCAATGCGTGACTGTATGCAGGGCATGCATGAAGCAGGGATTGATGAAGTGGTACGCCATGCCGTATTCAACAAGCCTGTACTGGCCATTTGTGTCGGTATGCAGGCTTTGATGCAACGCTCGGAAGAAAATGGCGGTGCCGAGGCACTGGGCATTTTTGCAGGTGAAGTAAAACGTTTTCCCGATGTGGACGGTTTAAAAGTACCGCACATGGGTTGGAACCAGGTACATCAGGCTGACCCAAGTCATCCGATGTGGAAAGACATTGAACAGGATGCACGTTTCTATTTTGTGCATAGTTTCTATGTTGAGCCTCAAGATAAAAGTATTGTGGCTGCCACCTGTGACTATGGCTTAGAGTTCTGCACGGCATTGCATAAAGATAACCTGTTTGCGACCCAGTTCCATCCGGAAAAAAGCCATACCGCAGGTTTACAGTTACTGAAAAACTTTGTGGAATGGAACATCTAAACTCCATTTTTAGATCTTTGTAAAAGCTCAACTCTGGTTGGGCTTTTTTATTTTGGGAGCTGAACTGAAAGATTCCTCTTTGAACTTGGGTTAAAATTGATTATTATTTGACTGATAATTAAACATATCCATTTAAAAAATATAGGAAAATAATAATGAACAATATTATTAATGACTCAGCACTGACTGCTGATGGACGTTTTGGCCGATTATCCTATTTGGGTTGGAACGGACTGCTGTGTATCTTCATTATGCTTATCGTCATCCTCGTCGCTATTGGACTTCCAGGACTGCAAACCCCAGATCAAAGACTGCCTACCTCAGCAATACTATTTTTAAGTTTTGTATATATGAGTGTGCTTTATTTTTCTTTCATCTTCGCCATCCGACGCCTACATGACCGCAATCACAGCGGATGGCTGTCTTTGCTGACGCTGATCCCATTGATCAATTTGGGTTTAACAATGTATTTAGCTTTTGCTAAAGGTGATGAACATGAAAATCAGTTTGGTCTACCGCGTAGCACAAAAACTTGGGAAAAAGTTTTGGCATGGTTCTATGTACTGGTTTTTCCACTTGCGATCCTGACTGCTATTGCAATCCCTGCCTATCAGGATTACCTGCAACGTGCGCAAGTGGCACAAATGGACATACAACAGCAAACCGGGCAAAACAACTAACCGTTTTCTCTATATACATGACTAGAGCCTGCAATATGCGGGCTTTATTTTTGCCTAAACCTTGAAAAGCGATTAAGCTGAGGTTAGACCCAGGAACCTATTGATGATTATGGAAGAGCCTCTGCTGCAAACGCTACCGAGCAAAGAACAGATTCAGCAACTCCCTGTATTTGAAAATCTTCCAATGCAGCAAATTCATGTCATTCATAGCCTGGCACAATGCCATGCCCTCGAACAGGAGTTAAAAACCTGTGCATTATTCGGTTTTGACAGCGAATCCAAACCGACCTTTAACAAAGGTGAAGTCTCTACCGGTCCGCATCTGATTCAGTTAGCCACTCACGATACCGCTTATTTATTTCAAATTAACCCGCAGATATTAGAATTCCTGAAACCCATTTTTGAAAATCGCGACCAGATTAAAGTCGGCTTTGGCTTAAAGAATGATGCCCATCTTTTCCGTAAAAAAGGCATTGAGCTGAACAGCGTGATTGAATTGTCTAAATGCTTCTCTGCCTTTGGCTTTAGCAATCCGATGGGACTTAAAAATGCCATGGCACTGTTGTTTCAGGTCAATTTTCCCAAAAGCAAGAAAATAAGCACCTCGAACTGGGCACGAAAAATCCTCACACCCCATCAAATTCAATACGCAGCCGCCGATGCCTATGCTCCAGTTTTAGTGTTTGAAAAATTGCTGCACTTAGGTTTATTACCCAAACACATTCCCAATACCTCATTAAAATTACGCCTCCGTCCAAACAAAATAAAAGCTGAAACTGATGCTTAGCGTTTTGCCAATACTTTGTTAAGATGGAACACAATGAATTCAATAAGATTTGGCAAGGAGCGAAAGCATGCTGATCATCCCAGCAATTGACCTGAAAGATGGCAAATGTGTCCGTTTAAAACAAGGCCGTATGGAAGACGATACCGTATTCTCTGACGATCCAGTTGCAACTGCACAGCATTGGGTAAATGAAGGCGCACGCCGCCTGCATTTAGTGGATTTAAACGGCGCTTTCGCTGGCACACCTATTCACAAACCTGTGGTTGAGGCCATTGTCAAAGCACAGCCTGAACTTCCAATCCAAATTGGTGGCGGTATTCGCTCGCTTGAAACCATTGAACATTATTTGGATGCCGGTGTCTCTTTCGTCATTATTGGCACTAAAGCAGTTCAAGATCCTGAGTTTGTTGAAGAAGCATGCAAGAAATTTGCAGGCCGCATTATTGTCGGTATTGATGCCATGAACGGCATGGTCGCAACTGATGGCTGGGCAAACGTGACTGATGTCAAAGCAATCGATTTGGCAAAACGTTTTGCCGATGCTGGCGTATCTAGCATTGTTTATACCGACATTGCACGTGATGGCATGATGCAGGGCGTAAACATTGAGCAAACGGTAAACCTTGCACAATATTCAGGTCTCCCTGTCATTGCTTCTGGTGGTGTAACCAATCTGGATGACGTTCGTAACTTAAAAGATCAACCGGGTATTTTGGGCGCCATTACGGGTCGTGCAATTTACGAAGGCACACTGAACCTTCGTGAAGCGCAATTATTGTTAGATGAACAATCACTTTAATTCCATGCAGTATCTCTAAGAGGTCTTCGGACCTCTTTTTTATTTTTCAGATGATCAGATAAATTTCTCCCTCGTATAGCTATGTCAAATGCTCCATCCTGGATTACATCTAGAGCTCCTCAACTTGCCCTGATTTTGATTACCGTGATTTGGGGTGGTTCGTTTATCACCGTGCAATACGGACTCAACTTTGCCAGCCCGATGTTTTTTGTCGGCTGCCGATTTGCCGCGGCCATGCTGTTTGTCAGTCTTTTTTCCTGGAAGGATTTAACGGGAATCCGACTTCAAGAAATTGCTGCAGGGGCTTTGATTGGATTGGTCATTGCGCTGGGTTATGGCACACAAACCATTGGGCTGAAAACGATCAGCAGCAGTGAATCGGCTTTTTTAACGGCTTTATACGTACCCTTAGTTCCAATTTTATTGTGGTTATTGTTCCGTAAAACGCCGCAAATGATGACTTGGTGCGGTGCTGCTTTGGCATTTTTAGGGCTAGTCTTTTTAACCGGTAACGGCTTTGGGGAAATTCAACTGAATTTTGGACAGCTGATTACCATCTTGGGTTCAATCGCAATTGCCCTGGAAATTATTTTGATCGGTTTTTTTGCCGGTAAAGTCAATGTTCGCCGTGTCACGGTAATTCAACTCGGTTTTGCCTCGCTGTTTGCCTTTTGCATGATGCCACTGGCAGGTGAAACATGGAATCCAGTGTTTTCGTGGCCTCTGCTGAGTATTCTATGTGGCTTGGGGTTTGCCAGTGCAGCCATTCAATTAGTGATAAACTGGGCACAGCGTGAAGTTGACCCATCACAAGCAGCGATTATCTATTCGGGTGAGCCGGTTTGGGCTGCCTTAATTGGCCGTGTTGCAGGTGAACGTTTACCTTTACTGGCCATACTTGGCGGTGCTTTAGTCGTATTAGGTGTGATTGTGAGTGAATGGAAACCGAATTTTTTAAAGAAAAATAAAGAAGTGAGTTCCTAAAATTTAATTGCTCTCTGCTACCCTTACCCTAGTCCTCTCCCACAGGGAGAGGAAGATACACCCTTAGTTTTTGGTAAAAAAGAGAGCTTTAAAATGACACCATTTTCCCCGGATTAATTAAAGCCCCTAATCCATATGCACTTTTTGCCATGGGAATCACCACAGGTGCTAAAGCACGACCAAATAAAATATCTTGATGCTGAATACTGCTCAGCATATTGAAATCATCGGCTTTTCCACAGAAATCATCGGCAATAGCTTTCCCAATCCGCACTGTTTGTGCTACACCATGGCCACTCCATCCTTGCACAGCATAGATCGGGAATTTATTGCCAAATTTACGGCTGTCCGCAGCACCATTCATGGTCAGATCAGTTGTGCCGCTCCAGACAAAATCAAGTTCTACATTTTGTAGCTGTGGGAACACATGTTTGATTCGACTCAATAAATATTGATGGGTTTTTTCAGGATTCCAACAAGAACCTGTACCTTCTCCACCAAATAGTAAACGGTTTTTAGATACACCACGGTAATAATCAATCTGGAATTGTGTGTCATACACCGGTGCATCGCTGGGTAGCAACTCTTTTAAATTAACTTCCAAAGGTGCCGTGGTACAGACATAGGTATAAAATGGAATCGTAGTTTGGTTATGTTCTTTCAATAGTTTAAACGACGCATGATGCACGCCCATCACCACACTTTTACGTGCTTTAATCACACCGCCAGAAGTAGTTACATAAATCCCATCTTCCCGCTCTTCAACAGAAAGAACTTTTGTTTCCTCATAAATCTTGCCGCCATTTTTACAGAAGCCATAAGCCAAACCACGGTTTAAAGCCAGTGGATGAATATGTCCACCCAATGTATCCAGTAAACCGCCGCAGTAGTTGTCAGAATTAATATGCCCCATCAATTCATGTTTACCCATCACTTGAGTATGCGATTCATCCAAAAATTTGCGGGCATCTGACCCCTGAGTCAAACCCACCAAATGCCCTTCATGCACGGCAGCGGTGATATGCCCACGCTTACGCTGTAAATCCAGATCATATTGATCAGCAATCGAATCAATTAAAGCCATGGCTTCGGTTGAGGTGAAATGCCAGAGTTTTTTGGCATCTGCATAACTGAAACGCTCAATCATCTCGGAAGCTTCCCAACGGGCTAAGCCGGGAGTCAGTTGTCCGCCATTACGACCTGAAGCTGCGCTGCCAATCCGGTTTTTCTCAACCAGCACAACCTCTACGCCCTGCTCGGATAAATGCAAAGCGGTAGAAGCACCTAACAAACCACCGCCAATCACCACCACATCACATTCAATATCGGCACTCAAGCTATCAAACTGGAGCCATTGTTCCAGTGAACTTTCATAGTAATTCGCAGGATGCCTAAATGCACCATGCTTTGGATTAATCCAGTTCCATTCCTTGCCACTTTGCTGGTTTACGCTGGCTTTAAACTCTACGTCATTCAAAAATACTGGTTTTTGTATATTCATGTTCATTCTTCCCATCTTCAATTCATTTCAAAATTTGCGGCAATCTTTTAGTAGGCGTTGCCAATCACAATATTTTGCTTTTTCAGTTTTTTATAAAGGAAGATTACTACCCCGATAAACAACCATCCGCAGCCAAAAAGAAGGGCTGATCGTTCCAGGTTTAACCATAAACACATGATTACTGCCACAGAGATCAGCGGTAAAATCAGATTCATAAATTTATTTTTAAAGCCTTGGCGTTGTTTCTCTAGCACATAGAATTTCATAAGAACTGAGAAATTTACTGCCGTAAAAGCAATCAATGCGCCAAAGCTAATCATGCTGACCACAGTAGCTAAATCGAGGACAATCGCCGTTAAGGAAATGAGGCCTATGGTAAGGACTGCATACAGCGGGGTGCCTAATTTACTGTGCAGTTGACCAAAAGTGCTTTTATGGAAAATGCCATCTTTGGCCATGATATGAATAAGACGCGAAGCACTGGCATGGGTTGCAAGCCCTGAAGCAAAGGTATTCATAATTTGTGCACAGAGGAAGACCGCTTGGAATAATGCCCCACCGACATAGAGCACGATTTCCGGTAATGCTTCATCCGGATTGTTAAAACGCACGTTACTCGGAAAATACAGTTGGATAAACCACGAAGCAGTGATGAAAATTGTTCCACCCATTAAAGTGGTCAAGATAACTGCACGCGGAATGGTACGTTTTGGATCTTTGGTTTCATGCGACATGGTGGTCACGGCATCAAAGCCCAAGAATGAGAAACATAAAATGGAGGCACCCGCAATCAATGGCAGAATTGATGTATCACCATTAAATAACGGAGCAACTGTGAGCACATGCTCATAACCTTGTGATGATCCAACACCTTGAATGACCAGATAGACAAATAGCCCCATCAACAACAGCGGTGCCAAGACAAAGATCAAGCTGAGATTGGCTAAGATATTAATACGGAAACAATTGATCAGTGTAACAAGTCCGGCAAACAGACTCACCCAAACCCAATATTGCACATCTGGAATCACTGCTTCCAAATAAATTCCTGCCAGTAATGCATTGACTAATGGCAGTAAAATATAGTCCAGTAAGGAACACCAACCCACAAAAAACCCTGCCTTTGCACCACAAGATTCTGCTGTATAAGTATAGGCTGAACCCGATTTATCACTAATACGACTAAAACGTGCATAACTAAAAGCAGTCAGTAGCATTGCAGCCAAGGCTAAAATATAGGCTAGAGGTACACGTCCATCCGTGATCCCTGAAACAATACCAAAAGTATCAAACACCACCATCGGTGTCATATACGCGATACCAATAATCACCACTTGCCATAAAGACATTTTCTTGAGAGAAACTTGCATTTTTTTCATGCATGTTACCTGAACATTATTTATTTGAGTTATTTGTTCATTTGCAATGAGTATGCCATATAATAAAAATATAAATATTTAGCTCAGGCGAGATTAAATGCCAAAGTACAGTTTAGAAACTCGAAAAGCAGCCATTCAAATGTATAAAAAAACCGATTACAAGGTGGCAGTTTGCAAAGAATTCAACATCTCTCGTGTGACTTTAGATGCCTGGATTAAGCTGGAAGAAGAAACAGGAGATTTACTACCAAAACCAGCAAAAAACCGTGGTGCTCCCAGCCACATTAAGAACTGGAATGAATTTCAAGTATTTGTAAAAAATACAAAATTTCAAAATATCAGTGATCTTGTACCTTTGTTTGAACAACGCTTTGGCTATGCAGTTTCATATGCCGTTCTGGTACGTGCCATTCATATTTTAGGGTTACGTCGTCGCCGCGGTCGCTTTTATTCTTAAGTCCAAAATTATCCAAAATTCAAAATAAAAACAGAAATTAAATTTATAAAAATAAATATCCATTAATGTATATTTATTTTATTCAAAAAGTGATTTTTAAATATTAAAAACGTATAATAATTAAAACAAAAATGTAA
>NZ_DJDC01000163.1:0-30935 GCF_002430855.1 Acinetobacter sp. UBA5934
TCCAGAATCGAGCTGGTCTCGACATGATGCACACCATAATTTTCCAGATAATGGCGCAGAATGTTGGCTGTCGCAGGATGGGCTAGGTAAGAAACCACCTGCATCTGTTCAAAGTGCGGATGCACAATTTCAATGTCTTCATCGACCACAAACATGGCGGTAAACCAGAAGGTGGAGCCTTTTTCGGTCGGAGCGCGTTCCTGATTGTCTTCAAAGCCGATTTGCCCTTGCATCAAATGCACCAGCTGTTTGGAAATGGCCAAACCTAAGCCTGTACCGCCAAACTGACGCGTCACCGAAGCATCGCCTTGCGAGAAGGATTCAAACAGTTTTTTCCGGTCTGTACCACTCAGGCCAATACCACTGTCCTGCACGCTAAAGTGCAACAGGCATTGTCCGATATCATCATGTTCCATCCGGGCGCGGACAATAATTTCACCATCGGGGGTGAATTTGATGGCATTTGAAATCAGGTTGGTCAGAATTTGCTTGAAGCGCAGTGCATCGCCAACGACTTGGGTTGGCACATTATCGGCATAATAAAATGCCATATCGATATGTTTCTGTGCGGCCAAAGGCGAGAGCATGTCCATGACATCGAAAATGGCTTCTTCCAGATCAAAGGGTGCGGTTTCCAGTTCCAGTTTGCCGGCATCAATCTTGGAAAAATCCAGTACATCGTTAATCAAAGCCAGCAAATGCGCAGATGATTTACGAATGGTTTGTAAATACAAGCTTTGCTCGTTGCTCAAATTACCTTGGCGCAGCAATAAATGAATAAAGCCATCAATACTGTTCAGCGGAGTCCGCAATTCATGACTGATATTGGCCAAGAACACCGACTTGGACTGGTTGGCTGAAATGGCCTGGTCACGGGCTTGGCGATAGGTAATGTTTTGAACTTCCAGAGTATCTAGAGTACGGCGTAAATCATCTTCAGTCTGTTCGGTATGTTCTTTTAGTTCTAAAAAGCTGAAGTGCAGGCGTTTCACCACATTGGCAATATCGCGCTGTAGCAGTCGTAATTCACCGGTACTATTAATCACCATGTGCTGATCTAGGGTGTCAGCATTCAGGCGTTGTAACTGCATCCGGATTTCATACATTGGTGCAATCCAGCGCCGTGAATAGAAATTCAGGCACAGTAACAGTAGTAATAAGGTCAACAGACCGGTTGCAATCAGTACAATCATGACCCGGTAATGAGCAATTTCTAAAGGCTGGTTATCCAGTTCAATCACCAGCCATGCAGGTATAGATGAATGCTCGTTAATCTTCAGGGCATAAACATTATTTTTATTAAACAGAATAGGCCCGACAAAAGATGTTTTAGCATTAATTACAGGCCATGGATCTTGATCCTGAAAGCCGATACTTAGGCGGTTGCGGCCTTTTAGGTCGATAATGGCAGCTCGAATTAAATGCTTTTCATTCAGCATGACCTGTAAGGTGTTACGGGCCTGATCATACTGCCAGGGATAACGATTTAAAAGATCAACCGCAGCTTCGGCGGTAAGCTGATAACGGGCTGCAATGGCAATGGCCATTTGACGCTGCTGTGCACGTGAGGCATTCGAAGTTTCGGATAAAACCAGTAATGCTCCCACACATGCCAAAACCATAATGGGGACAAAAATCATGGCGATGAGTTGTCCATAAGCATGATTTAAATGTAAACGCTTAAATAACTTTTTATTGATATTTGACATGGTTAAAGCAGTTAATTCCCTATGCACCGCAGTTTAGCACGCTTTATAAAAAATCGGCTGTGCTTTAATCACTTTCAATAAAAAGCCTGCTAAATGGGTGCAGGAGGAAGCATTTTTTCATACAATAGGGGCACCTCGATATAGGTGCAAATAATGAGTAATACCACCCCTGATTTTCAAGCAGACGAATTTTTGTTAGACCACTATGTAGGTAAAACGCCTCTGGTGCGTTTACAACGTCTGGCAAGTCACACTCAAGCAACAGTATTGGCTAAACTTGAAGGAAACAATCCTGCAGGTTCGGTAAAAGACCGCCCAGCGTATAACATGATTATGCAAGCTGAAAAACGCGGGCAAATCAAGCCAGGCGATACATTGATTGAAGCGACCAGCGGAAATACAGGGATTGCCTTAGCCATGGTTGCTGCTATGCGTGGCTATAAAATGAAACTCATTATGCCTGCAGGTTCAAGTCAGGAACGTAAAGATGCCATGCGCGCTTACGGTGCTGAGCTGATCGAGTCGGAAAATATGGAACAGGCGCGTGATATGGCGCTGCAAATGGAAAAAGAAGGGAAAGGACTGGTCTTGAACCAGTTTGGTAACCCGGACAACGTAGAAGCTCATTACTTGACCACTGGTCCAGAAATCTGGCAGCAAACCGGCGGTAAGATTACCCATTTCGTCAGTTCCATGGGAACCACCGGTACGATTATGGGTATTTCCAAATATCTAAAAGAACAAAATCCGGATATTCAGATTGTTGGTTTACAACCTTCTGAAGGTTCAAATATTGCCGGTATCCGTCGTTGGCCGCAAGAATATTTGCCGACCATTTTTGATCCGAAAAGCGTTGACCGGATTATGGATATTCCGCAAATTGAAGCGGAAAAAACTGCACGTCAATTGGCACGCAAAGAAGGCATCAGTGCGGGGACTTCATCGGGTGGTGCTGTTTGGGCATCGATCAAACTCGCTGAAGAAAATCCGGGTGCGGTGATTGTCTGCATCATCTGTGACCGTGGTGACCGTTATCTGTCTACCGGTTTATTCTCTGTAGTAGACCCTGAATAATTAAAAACTGTGAGATGAAATGCGCTTACCTGTCTTGATTTTTGATATAGAAACTCTGACTGACTTGAAGTCAGGTGCGCATTTATATCATCTGGATTTACCCGAAGCAGATCTGGAGCAGGCACTGACAAAATTGCGCCGTCAGGAATCGGGCATGGATTTTCAGCGTTTGCCACTGCATGAAATTGTTTGTATTTCTGGGCTATGGATTGATGAAAACGGGGCGATGAAACTATTTTCATTTAGCCGCGAACAGTATAACGAAGCGGAAATTTTAACTCGATTCCTGTCCATTTTTGACAAGCGTCATCCGACCCTAGTCAGCTGGAATGGTTCACAGTTTGATTTGCCGGTGATTCTGTTCCGTGCCATGTATCATGGCCTGTCTGCACCCAGTTTGTTTGATCAGGGCGAAATTAATCAGCAAAAGCGCTATAATAATTACCAGAACCGCTACCATCAGCGTCATGTCGATTTAATGGATGTCATGGCCATGTTTAATGGCCGTCACTTCCAGAAGCTGGATGATGTTGCGCACTTACTCGGCTTTCCGGGCAAACGTGGTGATGGCGCTTACCATGTTCCGGAATATGTCCGTTCGCAACAGTGGTCACAGTTGACCAGCTACTGTGAAGGTGATGTGTTGAACACCTGGCTGATCTATTTACGCTGGTTATTGCTCAAGGGGCAATTGCTGACTGAAGATCACCGTTACTGGATTCAAGCCACCATTCAGTATTTACAGCATCAACCGCAACACGCAAATTTTCTTCAGGTATGGCGTGAAAATTCACAACATACCGAATTTACAGCTACAGATTTTCTCTCCCACACTCTAGGTATTCATGAAACATAGACCCAAACCACGTCCAGCTCAGCATCCGATTTACACTTTTCAGGTTGAGTCACTTTCACATGAAGGACGGGGGATAGCACACTATGGATCACATCCTGATCATCCGAGTGACAAGCAAGGTAAAAAAGTGTTTATTCGCTATGCCTTGCCTGGAGAGACCGTCAAAGCGAAAATTACCAATGTGGTCAAACGCCTGGAAGAAGCGGATTGCTTGGAGGTGCTGAGTGAAGCCTCGCATTTGCGTGTTCAACCGCCATGCCCGCATTTCGGTATTTGTGGTGGCTGCAATATGCAGCATATCCAGCAAGATGAACAGATTCGCTTAAAACAAGATGTCTTAAAGTCACATTTAGAACATTTTGCCGGAATTCAACCTGAGCAATGGCTGGAACCCTTACGTTCAGAGCGTGAGGATTACCGTCGTAAAGCCCGGATTGGGGTGCGTTATATTCCTGGAAAAGACAAGCTGGTTATCGGTTTTCGAGAGCATCAAAGCAATAAACTGACCTCGATTGACCGCTGTATGGTGCTGGATCGGGAGTTTGGCTCCATCACTGCACTGAAACAGTTACTCCAAAGTCTAACAGCCAAAGCCGCGATTGGTCATATAGAATTGGCCATGGGTGATCATGAGATTGCTCTGGTGGTGCGTCATACTGAAAAATTATCTGTAGATGATGTCAACCGATTAAAACAGTTTGCGTTAAACAAAGAGTGGCAATTGTATTTGCAGCCAGCAGGTGCAGACAGTTTGCATCGTGTGGACGATCCGACAGCTGCCATGCGTTTGCATTATGCACTGGATGAATTTAAGGTGGAGTTTGGTTTTAATCCGCTGGATTTTACCCAGGTCAATTCCACCATTAATCCGCAAATGGTGAAGCTGGCATGTGATTTGCTTCAATTGCAGAAAGGGGAGCGTGTGCTCGACCTGTTTTGTGGTTTAGGTAATTTTTCTTTACCGCTGGCTCGCTGTGTCGGTGAAAGCGGAAAAGTGATTGCGGTGGAAGGAAGTGAAGAAATGGTTCAACGTGGGGCAGAAAATGCTGAAAAAAACCACATGACTCAGGTTGAATTTTATTCACAAGATTTAACAAAAGACTTTTCGCATCATTCTTGGGCAAATCAGGGATTTGATGCATTATTGATTGATCCTCCACGCTCCGGGGCGGAGGAAGTAATGTATTATGTGCCCAAATTTGGTGCAAAAAGAATCGTTTATGTATCATGTAATCCTGCAACACTGGCGCGAGATGCGGGTGTGCTGGCGAAACATGGTTATCGATTAAAAAAGGCTGGGGTAATGGATATGTTCACTCATACTGGACATGTTGAATCTATTGCCTTATTCGAAAAATACAACGAAATAAACGATTTATAATATGAAGTGTAAAAAAGTAGGAGTAGGGTATGGTCACAGTACGTGAGCAACTTCCTGGACGTCTCAATGAGCTGTCAGAGGAAGCGACTGTAGAACATGCCGAACAAGCTCGACATGATTTGGCTGAATGGTTAAATCGGGTTCGTGGCATATTAGATGATACGGCGCTAAAACAACTCGAAGATGTTGCGCATTTAACTTTACAGAAAGAATTGCAAACCACGGTTAATCATCGCTCGAATACCTTTTATACCGGTATTGAAATGGCCGATATTTTGGCACATCTGCATGTCGATGAAGCGACCTTGTCTGCCGCAATGCTGTACCGGAGTGTGCGTGAAGGCGTAATGACACTGGAAGAAGTACAGGAACATTTTGGTGAGCAAGTCTATGGCCTGGTGCAAGGCACACTGGCGATGGGTAAGCTTTCCGAGCTGATTGAAAAAAACAAACGTCTGGAAGATCATTTTAATAATAACCAGCGCGAGCATTTAAGCGGCATTTACAAAATGCTGATTGCTGTGACCGAAGATGTCCGCGTGGTGCTGATCAAGCTGGCAGAACGTACCTATGCCTTGCGTGAGCTGACCAAAGCGTCCCGCGAGCGTCAGGAACGGGTGGCACGTGAAATTCTCACCATTTATTCCCCTTTGGCCCATCGTTTAGGGATTGCTCAGCTTAAATGGGAGCTGGAAGATCTGGCTTTCCGGTATCTGGCCCCAGAACGCTATAAAGAAATTGCCTCGCTACTCAATGAAAAGCGTCTTGAGCGCGAGCAGTATATTCAGTTCGTGATTGATAAGCTGAAAAGTGAATTGGGCAGCTACGGGATTGAAGCCGAAATTACCGGACGGGTGAAGCACATTTATTCGATTTATCGGAAAATGAAAAGCAAGGACCTGAGCTTTGACCAGCTTTACGATATTCGTGCAGTGCGGGTATTGGTAAAAAGCGTGCCGGAATGCTATCACTCTTTAGGCATAGTGCATCAAATCTGGCGTCATATTCCGCATCAGTTTGATGATTACATTACCAATCCTAAAGCCAATGGTTACCGTTCATTGCATACGGCGGTCATTGCCGAGAACAAGTCGCTGGAAGTGCAAATCCGTACCATGGATATGCATGAAGAAGCTGAGCTTGGGGTATGTTCGCACTTCAACTATAAGGAAGGCGCAAAAAATACCGATCATTCCTTCAATCATCGTTTGCATTCATTGCGCGCCGTACTGGAACATTATCAGGAACGTAATGATGCCAGCGCGCATAAATCAGAGGATGAAACCGAGAATTTTGAACAGATTCAAGATTTTGAAGGCTTTGAAAAGATTTATGTATTTAGCCGTGATGGGGATATTAAAGAATTACCACGCGGTTCAACGGTGTTGGACTTTGCCTATCATGTGCATACCGAAGTAGGTAACAAGTGTTATGCGGCACGGGTCAACCAGCGTTATGTACCGTTAACTTATACTTTAAAGACCGGTGAGCAGGTTGAAATTCTGACCAAGAAAGATCGCGAGCCGAATCGTGACTGGTTAGTGAATTCACTCGGTTATATTAAAACCGCCCGAGCGCGCGATAAGTTACGTCACTGGTTTAGACAGCAAGACCGCAGTAAAAACCTGGAAGTGGGCCGTGAAATTCTAAACAAAGAACTTTCACGCCTGGCAATTCATCCCAAAAGTATTGATTTGAATGACTATTGCAATCATTTCAATGTCAAGTTGGGTGAAGATATTCTGATTGGTCTGGTGAATGGTGATATCAGCCTGCATGCCTTAATTAATCAGGTTAATCGCCATATGCATATCGGTCAGGATGAACCTGAGCTGGTGCTGAAACCGACTTTAAATCCGCGTGCCAGCCATACATTGTCTGCACACGGGATTTTAATTGACGGTTTGGATAACGTGGAATTGCATATTGCACAATGTTGTCAGCCGGTGCATGGCGAGTCGATTGGCGGATATATTACCTTGAATCGTGGTGTCAGCATTCATAAGGTGACCTGTCCGGATTATGTGCGCATGATTTCTCACGAACCTGAACGTGCCGTCGAAGCGGACTGGGAAATGCAGCCGACTCGTGGTCAAAGCGTGCAAATTGTGGTGGAAGCGTATGACCGCCGTGGTCTGCTGAAAGATCTGACTCAGGTGATTTTCTCCGATCAGATCAATATCCGTCAGGTCAATACCATTTCCGAATCGGATGGTATTGCCAATATGAAACTGTTGATTGAGGTCAAAGGTCTGGCGCAATTGTCCCGTTTACTGGCGCGTTTGGAGCAGCAACCGGGCATTATCAGTGCGCGTCGTTTGGTGCAAGGCAATTAATCTTACATGGCTCTGATAGAGTAAAAACCAGCAACACAGGTTGCTGGTTTTTTTATGTCTGGTCAGTTTTTTAAATGTTTTTAAATAAAATACACAATGAAATCAAAAATATAAATTTAAATAATTAATATTATACAAGATACTTTTTGTGTAATTTTTATTACAAATGCTATAATCCGGCAAATTAAAATAGCCTCGAGCTAAAATATTTTAGGGTATGGAAAATTACGGCAATGCTTCAAATTAATGTGTCACAACTGTGCATGAGTCGTGCCGATGAAACAGTCCCCGCCCTAGAACAGATTCCTGCTATGCAGCGGCGGCGACTGTCGGGCATTGCGAAACTGGCATTAAGCAGTGCCATTCAATCTCTGAATTCCGAATCGGTAGATTATATTGTCTGGGCATCGCAATATGGTGATGAACATAAGACCTTAAAAATTTTGGCCGATGTGCTGCAAGATCAAACCCCGTCACCCACCCAGTTTTCGACTTCAGTGCATAATGCCATTGCCGGGCTGTATTCGATTTTATGTCAGGATGCTACCCCTTCGACCAGTCTGGCGGCATCGTGGAGTGAAGCGCTGATTGAAGCCTATGCCTGGTTAAAGACCTGTGCTCAGCCAAATGCACGTGTGCTGGTGGTTTATTATGATGAAGCTTTACCTGAAATTTATAAGGAAGCTGCATCTTTCAATGCCTTTGCCATGTCGGCAATGGTGAGCCTTGAAGCGCCGAATCTGCAACTGGATATGCATGCATTACCCCATCATCGTGATAAATATATCGATGCACAGAATTTTTATGATTTTTGGCAGCAATCTGAACAGAGTCTTGAGTATTCTCAAACTCAGGTATGGCAAAAATGTTAAAGCGCGATCGGATTAAACAAAAAGCCAACTATCTGTGGCGTGTGGGTGCAACCGGTTTTAGTTTCGCCAGTTTCGGCATTGGTGGCGTGGCGATTGGTGGGCTGGTTGCGCCATTGGTGAATCTGTCTACCCAGAATCCAGGTTTACGACAGCAGCGCACTCAAAAAGTAATTAAGCATAGTTTCAAGGGCTTTACCGAAATGATGGTCAAGCTTGGAATTATGACCTATGACATTGAAGGTTTGGAAAAATTACAGCACAGTAAGCAGGAACTGGTGATTGCCAACCATCCGACTTTGGTGGATGTGGTGGTGCTGATTGGGTTAATGGAGCAGGCCAATTGTGTAGTGAAGCAAGCACTATGGTCCAATCCTTTTACCAAAGGTCCGGTGCAAAATGCTGGTTATATTTTAAATGCCGGTTCTGAACAGTTTATTCAGGACTGTGTAGAAAAATTAAAGACTGATCAGGCGGCGTCCTTGTTGATTTTTCCTGAGGGGACACGTACCGCAAAAGGTGAACTGTTAAATGAATTTCAGCGCGGTGCGGCGAACATTGCGATTCGTGCCAATGTGCCGATTCGTCCGGTACTGATCACCTGTACGCCTTCAACTTTAACCAAAAATGAAAAGTGGTATCACGTTCCTTCACAGCCGTTTCATATTCATGTGAAGGTGCTAGATGCCATTCAAGTCGATGATCTTCTGGATGATGCCACGGTCAGTCCGAAAAATGTGCGTCATCTGAACCATCAATTACAACAATTTTTTAACCAAGAGTTATCTGAAAAATGAGCAATCTTGCTGATGAATTAAAGCAAATGATTATTGATGTACTGGCCCTTGAGGACATCAGCATAGATGATATTGAAACCGAAGCCCCTTTATTTGGTGATGGCTTGGGTCTAGATTCCATTGATGCCTTGGAACTTGGCTTGGCGCTAAAAAAACGTTACAACATTCACTTGAATGCTGAATCGGCAGAAACTAAGCAACATTTTAAATCAATTCAAAGCCTGGTGGCTTTGGTTG
The DNA here is from genome assembly GCF_002430855.1 of Acinetobacter sp. UBA5934. Taxonomy (NCBI): domain Bacteria; kingdom Pseudomonadati; phylum Pseudomonadota; class Gammaproteobacteria; order Moraxellales; family Moraxellaceae; genus Acinetobacter; species Acinetobacter sp. UBA5934. Next base: position 9,260 of record NZ_DJDC01000163.1, read on the forward strand.
AAGCACAGCAAAAGGCGTAAGAGGTTGGGATGTTAACTCAGGAACAAGTGCTCGAAAAATTAAGAGAATGGATGGAAGATCTGTTCGAAATTACCCCTGAAGATGTTCAGCTAGATGCGAATTTGGCGAATGATCTGGATGTAGACAGTATTGATGCGATTGATCTTGTGGTCAAAATTAAAGAACTGACCGGTAAGCAGGTCAATCCTGAAGACTTTAAAAATGTCCGTACAGTGCAAGATGTCGTCACTGTGATTCAGAATATGTCTGCTGCATGAAATGGCTCTTGAAAGGGATAGTGGCAATCGGACTGATTCTCTATCCCTTTTTAGTGGGCTATAGTTTAGCGTATGGTCAATATATCTGGGTCAGTAGTCTGCTGATTATCCTGGGATTATTACGTCTGTTCAGTAAGGGCAATGCCTTGCTGTGGCCTTTAACCGGATTTGCGATTTTGTGTGGCAGCTTAAGCCTGATTTTAAAAGATCATGCCTGGCTAAAGCTGTATCCGGTGTTTATGAGTGTCGGTGCGCTGGTGATTTTTGCCTCGACTTTAGTTAAGCCGCCTTCCATGATTGAGCGTTTTGCCCGTCTGGCAGAACCGAACTTACCCGAAGCCGGGGTAATCTGGACCCGTAAAGTCACCATGGTGTGGTGTGTTTTCTTTGTGCTGAATGCGCTGATTGCCTTGGCAACGGTACTGTTTGCGCCAATGCAGGTTTGGATGCTGTATAACGGTTTTATTTCCTATGTACTGATGGGACTGTTACTGCTGGGCGAATTTATCTTGCGTAAGCGCCAGCAGCGCTTAAATCAACTTCAGGAATAAAACAGATTGTTATGTTGTGTCATTTTCAAAATCATCTTCATTCACTGAAACCGCTGTGTATTCAGCCTGATTTAAGCCAGATCCGTTTTCAGGATTTCTGGCAGGATGTGATCCAACAAAGCCATGCCATTGAGTCACTTGCGCAGGACAGCTGGGCACTCTGGGAAGCGGATAGTTACCAGTTTTTAGTGCTATTATTTGCTGCACTTTTAGCTCAAAAACAGGTGCTGTTGCCGCCGCATCGGGTCAGCGATTTAGAAAAAGAACTGGCAGAACAGAATATTTATTTTTTACAGCGTCAGCCTGTAGCTTCTATACAAAATCAAAAGATTGAACTAAATCTGGATGATGCCTTTTTAAATCAGGCCCAACTCTTTTTTTATACTTCCGGTTCTACCGGTCAGCCAAAGAAAATTCCGCGCAGCTTGCATCAGTTACTCAATGAAGTGCAGGGACTAGATGCCAGTTTTCAGTTGCCGGAGCAGGCGATTGCCATTGCAACCGTCAGTCATCAGCATATTTATGGCCTGCTATTTAAGTTGCTCTGGCCATTGGCAAGCGGTCGCTTTTTTTATCAGGCACAGCTGGCTTTCCCTGAAGATGTCGCCGATATCCAAAAAAAATTAACTGCTTTAAAGCTTCAGAATTATGTGATTTCCAGTCCGGCTTTATTAAAACGCTGGACCCGTGATGTGCTGTTGCAAGATTGCCTGACGGTTTATTCATCCGGCGGGAAATTAGAGTCAGGAATTCGGCCATATCTGAACCGCCCCATTACCGAAGTGTTTGGCAGTTCGGAAACCGGTGGGATTGCACATCGACAACAGGATGATGCCTTGTGGACACCGTTTGCCAATGTGGATATACAGGCAGCTGAGCAACAGGAACTGCAAGTCAGAACCAATCATGCCTTTAGTGAAGACTGGATTTTTACGGGTGATAAAGTTGAAGTGATAGAACCCGGCAATTTAAAAAGTTCGTTCCGTTTGTTGGGACGCTTGGACCGGATTGTCAAACTGGAAGAAAAGCGCTTAAGTCTGGATGCGATTGAGCAAAAAATTATCGAGCTGGATGACATTGCGCAATGCCATGTGCTGATTCTAGAGCGGGAACATCGTCAGATTTTAGCCTGTGTTGCTGTACTGTCCGATCAGGCAAGAGTACAGTTAAAGCAGAGTTCTAAAGCGCAGTTTGTGGCAGCTATAAAAGCGCAGTTAAAATCCAGGCTGGAAAGCATAGCCATTCCAAGACAGTGGCGTTTTTTGACACAATTACCGCAAAATGCGCAATCTAAGCTGAATAAACAATACATGAAATCCTTATTTCAACCTATGTTGCTACCTATAGTACTGGAACAACAGAATGAGCCAGATCAGGCGCTCTATCGTCTGGAGTTTTCTCCTGAGCTGGAATGCTTTAAAGGGCATTTTCCCAGCCAGCCCATTTTCCCGGGTGTGGGGCAAATCGGTTTTATTCAGCATTTTGCCCGCCAGAACTGGGCACAACTTGAATGGTGCAATGGTTTTGAACAGCTCAAATTTCAGGATTTAATTCAGCCTTATATGGTGCTGCAATTGAAAATGTCGAGAAAATTGCACAAAGTCAGTTTTGAACTTACCCATGCAGAGCAGACCTTGGCCTCTGGACGCTTGTTATTTCATACACCAAACGATCCGATTTAAAGGTAAATGTAGATGCAGCAATGTTTTGTCATTCCAGTTTATAATCATCCTCATCATATTGAGGCTTTGGTGACTCATTTGAACCAGTTTCAAATGCCCATCATTCTGGTCAATGATGGCAGTGATGCCGCATGTACTCAGCTTTTACATACGATTGCCGCAGAAAATTCATGGGTCGAACTGGTTGAACATGACCATAACCAGGGTAAAGGTCAGGCGGTGATGACCGGTTTACGCCATGCTTATGCCTTGGGTTTTAGTCATGCCTTGCAGCTTGATTCTGATGGTCAGCATGACTGGCAAGATGTAGCAAAATTCCTGCAAATTTCCCAACAAAACCCGGAAGCGATGGTTATCGGGCAGCCGGTATTTGATGAATCGGTTCCTAAAAAACGCCTCTATGGCCGTTATGCCACGCATATCTGGGTGTGGATCAACAGCCTGTCCTTTGATATTAAAGACAGCATGTGCGGCTTCCGGGTTTATCCGCTTGCCAGTACCATTCAGGTGCTGGATTCTGCAAAATTTCAGCCGCGTATGGGTTTTGACAGTGAAATTCTGGTGCGCTTAAAGTGGGCCAATGTTCCCTTTATCAACGTACCGACCAAAGTGATTTACCCAGAAGATGGCATTTCGCACTTCAATGTATGGCGTGACAATATTGGGATGAGTCAGGCACATTTACGCCTGTTTGGCGGCATGCTGATTCGTCTGCCTAAATTGCTGTCAAAGAAAGTAAAAGGTTGATGGCGTGACTGAGCTAAAGAAAACCCAGTGGAATGAGATTAAAGAACGCGGCGGCATGACCTCATTGAGTCTGGTGCTGGCGTTTTACCGTCTGGGTGGCCGTTGGTTATGTCGGGTACTGATGTATTTTATTATTTTATGGTACTGGCTGTTTGCGACAGTGGCACGTCAGGCTTCGCTGCAATATTTAACCCGCTTACACCATTTTGCAGGCAGCCATTCGCCGTTTCCGCATCCTCCCAGTCTGGCGCATAGCTATCAGCATTTTATGCAGTTTGGTGAATGTATTCTGGATAAAATTGAGGGTTGGCTGGGTAAAATTCAGGAGCAGCAGCTGGTTTTACATGGGCATGAGCATTTCCGCGCGCATTATCAAAAAGGCACTGTGATTGTAGTATCGCATTTCGGCAATATAGAATTGCTGCGGGCGATCAAGTCAGACCATCCGCAAAAAATTAATGTGTTGGTCTACCAAAAGCATGCCACCAAATTTAACCAGTTCCTGAAAAAACTGAATGATCATGCCGATGTCAATCTGGTTTCAGTGGATGAGCTGGGTATTGAAACCGCAATGATCCTGCAAGACAAACTTGATCAGGGGGAATGGGTCATTGTCGCGGCAGATCGTGTGCCGGTGCAGTCAGATCGGGTACAGCCGATTTCATTTTTAGGTGAAGAAGCCAACTGGCCGCAAGGGGCATGGATTTTAGCCAGTTTGCTGAAAGTGCCGGTATTGGCCGTGTTTTGTTATCGAGTTGAGAATCAATTTGAAGTACATATTCATGCCATCGCTGAAAAACTGAATTTCCCTCGAAATAACCGTCTGCAGGCGATGCAAAATACTACCCGTCAATATGTGGCATTACTGGAGCAGCACTGTATGCGTGCGCCATATCAATGGTTTAATTTTTATAATTTCTGGAACAAATAATAATGCAAGTGTTAGTTGTTGGGGAAACATCACTTTCGATTGAAGATGTGGTGGCGGTTGCGCGTCAGGAAAAATCGGTGGCTTTGCCTATCAGTGCTGAATGGCGTGAATTAATTCAGCGCGGTGCAGATTTTCTGGATCAGCTGTTACAGGATGAAGGCGTGATTTATGGCGTCACCACCGGTTATGGAGATTCCTGTCTAGTGGAAATTCCCGCGCATCAGGTCAATGAACTGCCTTTGCATTTATCCCGTTTTCATGGCTGTGGCCTCGGTCAAAATCTAGATTTAATCACAGCACGTGCGGTGCTGGTGACACGCTTATGTTCTCTGGCGCGCGGCTATTCCGGTGTTTCGCATGCTTTGCTGCAACGTCTGGTGTGGATGCTGAATGAAAATGTGATTCCGGTGATTCCATCGGAAGGTTCAGTCGGTGCCAGTGGTGATTTAACGCCATTGTCCTATATCGCAGGGGCTTTGGTCGGTGAGCGTGATGTTTATTTTCAAGGTCAGATTGTTCCGGTCAGTCAGGTTTATGCTGAAAAAAATATGCAGGCTTTGGTGCTGCGTCCTAAAGAAGGTCTGGCACTGATGAACGGCACCGCAGTGATGACAGCCATTGCCTGTCTCAACTATAAAAAAGCCGAACAGATCAGTTTAGCCAGTACCTGCATTACCGCACTGAATGTATTGGCTTTGGAAGGTAATCCAAGTCATTTCGATGAAGTGCTGTTTGCACAAAAACCGCATCCAGGTCAGCAAAATATTGCTGCACAACTGCGTCACTGGCTGAACAGTGAAGTACAAACCGAACATCAGAGTTCACGCCTGCAGGACCGTTATTCCTTGCGCTGCGCACCGCATATTATTGGCGTGTTTGAAGATTCTAAACCCTGGTTACGCCAGTTTATTGAAAATGAACTGAACTCGAGTAATGACAATCCGCTGATTGATCCGGTGAATTTACGCGTGTTGCATGGTGGTCATTTCTATGGCGGGCATATTGCTCAAGCCATGGACAGCCTGAAAATAATGATTGCTAATATTGCCGATTTAATGGATCGTCAATTTGCGCAACTGGTGGACTATAAAATGAATAACGGTTTGCCGCGTAACTTGACCGGTGCAACCGATGACCGCCTGCCATTGAATCATGGTTTTAAAGCGGTACAGATTGGCGTGTCGGCATGGACAGCGGAAGCGTTGAAACAGACGCTTTCGGCTTCGATTTTCTCGCGCTCGACCGAATGTCATAACCAGGACAAGGTCAGTATGGGGACTATTGCGGCACGTGATGCCAGTCGGGTGATTGTCCTGACTGAACAGGTGATCGCGGCACTGTGCTGTGCCAGTGTGCAAGCGGTGAACTTAAAAGGTTTAGATGGCAAGTTAACTGAAGTTTTGACTGCATTTAAAGCGTGGGTCTTGCAGACATTTGATTACGTTGTGGAAGATCGACCATTGCAACAGGAGTTGCAACAGCTGGTAGATCGTCTGGAAAATTTAGAATTGTTAAGTAGTGAACTCGTTTGCTAAACGTGATGGGAAACAGACTATGCATGCCGATGTGATTATAGAAGTGCCATTTCATGATGTGGATACCATGGACGTGGTCTGGCATGGGCATTATTTGAAATATTTTGAAATTGCGCGCTGTAAGTTGCTGGATCAGTTTGATTATAACTATAAGCAGATGCGTGATTCCGGCTATGCATGGCCTGTGATTGAAAGTCATGTGCGTTATGCGCATGGCATTCTGTTTCAACAAAAAATTCGGGTGCGTGCCATTTTAAAAGAATGGGAAAACCGCCTGAAAATTGAATATCAAATTTTTGATGTGGAAAGTGGAAAAAGACTGACCAAAGGCTATACCACACAAGTGGCGGTGCAAATCGAAAACCGGGAAATGTGTTTCCAGTCACCGCAAATTTTATTGCAGCGTTTAAACGCCTGGTCTGAGTTTAAGCCGGAGTAAAGCAGATGACATCTCTCAATCTACCACGTGCAGTCTGGCTATTTTTAGCGAGTTTGCTGTGTCTCACATTCATGTTGCCGCAACCGGTGCATGCGCAAAATCCGCAGCTCAGACAAATCTTTGGGCAGCTTTCCGCAACTGCTACCGTACGTGCCAATTTTGACCAGCAAAAAAAACTGGCATCCATGAACAAAACTTTTGTTTCTAAAGGCACGGTATTATTTTCCAAATCGCAAGGGGTGATTTGGAAAATTCAAACGCCGGTCAAGGCCGACCTGATTGTGACGCCGCGTAAACTGGTGCAAAAAACCCAGCGCACGCATAGTCAGATTGAAATTGATAAATCACCGTATGGTTCGGTGGCGACCATGTTCTTGCAGCTGATGTCGGGCAATGAAACGGCTTTAGCCAAGAACTTCAATATTGTTTCGGCAAGTTATACCCCGGCGCAGTGGAATGTGATTTTAACCCCGAAAAGCAGTTTATTTAAAAAATTATTTGTCCGGGTTGATGCGCAAGGGCAGCGTTATGTCGATCGTATTGTGTTGCAGGAAAAAGCCAATAACAGCACCACCATTCGCTTTAGCCAACAAACCACTCAACCCCAAACCTTAACGGCTGAGGAAAATGCACTTTTCCAACTGGCAAAATAAATTTACGGCGCTGTGGCTGATTGTACTGAGCGTGATTGCCATTGCGCTGGGTACGGCTTGGCTGAAAAAAGATATTCATATTCAAACCAATATCTTTGCCTTGTTGCCTGAATCGATCCATGAGCCACGGCTGGAACGGGCACAGCAATATGTCAGTCAGCAACTGAATGATAAAGTCTTTGTGGTATTGAATGCTAAAGATGATGCTGCCTTGGCCAAAGCTACAACCACCTTTCAACAAAAAGTGGCACAAAGTGATTTGTGGCAGCCCTTAAATGCTCAAGTAGATAGTGACCAGTTCGCGCAGCTATTATATCAACATCGTGCAGGTTTATTGACCGCCGATGATCAAAAGCTGCTGGAACAACACGATTATACCTCCCTGACTGAACAGGGCTTATTGCAAATCATGAGTCCGGGCATTCCCATTACGGCAGAGCTATTACAACAAGATCCGCTGCTGTTATTTCCACGTTATGCCATGGGCTTATCCAGTTTACAGAGCAATTCAGATATTACTTTGGAACAGGGTTTTGCTACTATTCGGGATGAGCAGGGAATTTCACGGCTAGTGGTCCTTGAACTCAAAAATAGTCCTTACAATATTGATTACCAGGAAAAAACGGCGGTCTGGATTAAGCAGCTAGACCAGCAACTGCAACAGATGCAGGTTGAGCCGCATTGGACAGGTACGTTATTGTTTGCCCAATTCGGTACGACTTCGGCTGAAAAAGAAATCTCCACCATTGGTCTGGGTTCAACCTTGGGTATTTTCTTTTTAGTGCTGTTCGGTTTCCGCTCGATTCGCCCCATGCTGACTGAAATGATTGCCGTGGGAACCGGTTGTCTGGTGGCCTTTGCCATCACCCATTGGGTCTTTGGTGAAATTCACCTGATGACCTTGGTGTTTGGCGCCAGTCTGGTCGGGGTTTGCGTCGATTTCTCTTTTTACTTTATGGCGATGCAATCGCAGCATCGACAGATCAACGGTTTTGCGGTACTCAAACCGCTGTTACCGAGCCTGTTTATGGGCTTAATGACCACTCTGGTCGCGTATATTTTCTTGAGCTTTACCCCATTTCCGGGCTTTAAGCAGATTGCTGTTTTCTCGATGGTCGGTCTTGCTGCCGCATGGGTCACCAGTGTTTTATTGCTGCCACGATTACCGGCCTTAAATGCCGAACCTGCAATTCGAACCCTCAGTTTTATCGGTAAAGCACGCGCGGTCATCCAGAGCAAAAAAGCTCTGCGTTATGGCTTAATTGCAGTGCTTACTGTAGTCACCGGCAGCAGTTTAATGTTGCTGCAAAGCAATGATGACGTACACAATTTACAAAGTATGGATCAGAAGCTGAAGCAGGAAGATCAATACGTGCGTGAACGTTTTATGCAGCAACAAAGCAGCGAATATTTTGTGGTGCATGGCAACACCGCGGCAGAGCTTGAGCAAAATGAACAGCAATTGCTGCAAAAACTGCAACTGTTACAAAGCGAAAAGACCCTGGATACTTTTCAGGCTTTAGGACAATGGTCGCCATCACTCGCACAGCAGCAACATAATATTGAGTTATTGCAGGGCATACCAGCTAGTGCCTTACAGGATTATGCCGCAGCGATGCAACTGAATCCGGCACAGGTCTTGGCTTGGCAGAAGCAACTTTCCGAGCAGCCATTACTCAGCCCTGCTGAAATGAAAAAGCATCCCTTGGCATTTTTACAAATGAGTCCGACCGAGCGACTGGTGCTGCTGCAAAATGTACATGATGTGAAGGCTTTAGAGCAACTGAATAGCTCGGAAGTACAATTATTGCGTCCAGTCGATCAGATGTCTGAACTGTTTAAACAGCATCGTATTCAGGCACAGTGGTTACTGGTGTCTGCCTTAATCACTCTGGCGATCAGCTTGGGTCTGATTTATGGCATCAAGTCCATTTTACCTTTGGTATTGCCGGTGACGCTGGCCTTAATGACCACATTTGCGATTCAGGCCTGGCTGGGTGTGGAAATTAATTTATTCAGCATTATGGGCACCTTCCTGATTATCGGGATTGGGGTGGACTATGCCATTTTCTACCGCCACGGACATGATCATCCGCAAGTGGTAGGGATGGCGCTATTCCTTTGTATGATGTCAACCTTATTAGGTTTCGGGTTATTATCTTTTAGCCACACCTATGCCATTCATTGCTTTGGTTTGACAGTATTACTTGGGGTGATTTTTTCATTTATTTACGCAACCTTGTTTACATCTTCCGATGCCAAACATGTGGTGCTTCAACAATATCAGCCAAAGAGCTGAGAAACTATAAGGTACAGTGCAATGAGCACCATGCAACACACAGATGTATTAATTATCGGCGCGGGGCCATCGGGGAGTTCGGCAGCAGCATTGCTGCGCCAGAAGGGCTATCAGGTCACGATCATCGAAAAACAACATTTTCCACGCTTTTCAATTGGTGAATCATTGCTGCCACAATCGATGGTTTTTCTGGAAGAAGCCGGGCTGCTGGATACGGTACGTGAGCATGTAGGCGAGTTTGCATTTCAGTTTAAAAACGGCGCGGCATTCTTAAGAGGCAAGCAGCGCAGTTTTTATGACTTTACCCAAAAATTTAGCGATGGACCGGGCACGACCTGGCAAGTACGCCGTGCCAACTTTGACTATTTACTGGCACAGCAGGCAGAAAAATTCGGTGCAGACATCCGCTTTGGTCATGAAGTGATTGATGTTGATGTTGCGTCAGAACATCCGGTACTCAGCGTAAAAGATGAGCAGGAAAATGTATACCAGATTCAGGGCAGGTTTTTACTTGATGCCAGCGGTTTTGGCCGGATTTTGCCAAAATTCCTTGATCTGGAAAGCCCATCCGATTTCCCGGTACGCCGTGCCGTGTTTACCCACATTGAAGATGGTATTTTGGATGATCCTGATTTTGACCGGGAAAAAATCCTGATTACGGTGCATGCCAAAGATCATCGGGCGTGGTACTGGCTGATTCCATTTGCCGATGGCCGTTCATCTTTTGGTGTGGTGGCAGAGCAGGACTTCTTTGAACACTATGGCTTTGATGGCAGTGCCGATTATGATGTCGAGGCCTTATTGAAGCGTATTCTGGCAGATGATGAAAGCCTGTCGCAGGTATTGCGCAATGCCAAGTTTGACACGCCGGTGCGGACACTAGTCGGTTACTCTGCCAATGTGAAACATCTGGCTGAGCGTAACTATGCATTGCTGGGCAATGCTGGTGAATTTCTCGATCCGGTATTTTCTTCAGGCGTCACCATTGCGCTGAAATCTTCCAGTCTGGCGATTCCATTGGTGGATCAAGTGCTGCAAGGGCAGCCAGTTAACTGGATGGAACAGTATGAAAAACCGCTGCGTGCAGGCATTCAGGTGTTCCGCGCCTATGTGGAATCGTGGTATAGCGGTGAATTTCAGGATGTAGTGTTCTCGACTCAGCAAGATGAAAAAATTCGTCGGATGGTTTCATCCTTACTTGCCGGATATGCTTGGGACACCACCAATCCGATTCATAAAAATGCCAAAAAGCGTTTAAGTACCTTGGCGGAATATTGCCGTGATCCGCAGTTACAGCAAACACAAATGAATGGTGCTTAAAATGAAACTGAAATGGGCGGGAATGTTCATCAGTGCAGTGCTGCTATGTAGTGGCTGTCAATCCATGTTGCCCAAAGCACAAGGTCTGGCAACGGTTACCTGGGCTGCACAAAATTACCAGCGTCAGGATCAGTTAGAAATCCAGTGGAAAGAGCAGGGTTTTAGCTTTTTGCTGTATCAGCAGCAACAAGGCCAAAAACTGGAAATGCTGGCGTTGACCTTGACTGGGCAGCAACTGTTCAAGCTCAGTTTTGATGGTCAGAAGGTGCATGTCGAACAGCGCATCGAGCAAATGAAGCTATTGCCATTTGAATTTGTGGTGCGCGATATTTTATATGCCACTTATCCGAATTTTGCCCAGCTCCAGCAGCAAAATGTCCAGGTTGAAAATTCCGCTCAGACCCAGAAAGTATGGATCAACCAGCAGCATGTGCTAAATATTCAGCAGCAGAATGATGTGATTGAGCTGAATAATCTGCAGGTGCCGTATCAAATGGTGGTTAGTCCTATTAATGATGGTTTAGCGAATACTGATACGGACAGCACTGAATAAGAGGCATGATCATGGGTGATCAAATCAATACACAACATCCTGCAGTCGGGATTCAGTTCAGTGTGGGTTTATCCGCACTCGGCAATAGCGCTGAACAGATCAAACAGGCGCTGACTAGCGAGCAAAATAGCTTGAGCTTGGCGTCAGGATTTATTCCTGAAAAACAGGTCTGGGTGGGTGCTTATCAACATGGCTTAATCGACAGCATTCCAGATTTTTTACAGAATGTCGATTCGCGTAATTTACGTTTTGCCTTGACGGCTTTAAAGTCAATTGAAGCGGATGTGAAAGCCTATACCGCACAGTTTGATCGCAAACGTTTGGCAATTATTTTAGGCACATCGACCTCGGGCATTGCCGATAATGAAAAACTGCTGAAACAATATTTTAACCATCAGACTGATGTAGAAGTTCAGCATTACAAGCAGGAAATGGGCAGTTTGACCAAAGGCTTGCAAATGTATCTGGGCTGGGAAGGTCCGGCATACACTATTTCCACTGCTTGTTCTTCAAGTGCCAAAGCCATGGCGGCAGGACAGCGTTTAATTAATGCCGGTCTGGCGGATGCGGTATTGGTCGGTGGTGTGGATACCTTATGTCAGCTGACCTTGAATGGATTTAATAGTCTGGAAAGCCTGTCCAATGATCTGTGTCAGCCCTGTGGTGCACAGCGTGATGGCATCAATATTGGCGAAGCGGCAGGCCTGTTTTTATTGTCCAAAGAAACTGCACCGGTAATGCTGATGTCAGCCGGCGAATCGATGGATGCCTGGCATATTTCCGCACCGCATCCGGAAGGCAAAGGCGCTGCCGAAGCCATGCAAAAAGCCTTGAATATGGCTGGGATCAGTGCAAATGATATTGGTTACCTGAATATGCACGGCACATCGACCCCGCAAAATGATGCCATGGAAATTAAAGCGGTACAGGCGGTATTTCAGTCCTATGAGGTGCCGATCAGCAGCAGCAAACATAAGACCGGACATTGTCTGGGTGCAGCCGGTGCCATTGAGGCGGTAATTTGTCAGCAGGTGTTAGCCGCCCAATCTTGGTTGCCTTTGCATCACTCGGGCAGTATCGATCCGGAGCTGGATGAAGCCAACTATGTGCTGAATGAAGCACTGCAACTGCCCATCCGGTATGTCATGAGTAATTCTTTTGCCTTTGGCGGCAGCAATATTAGTTTGATTTTTGGAACAAAACTGAAATGATGGATGCAGTACAGTTTATCCCGCATCAAAAGCCCATGGTGTTTGTCGATCATCTGATTGAAGCCAATGAACATTTTGCAATTGCGGAACTGGTGATTCGCCCCGAGTTGATGTTTTGTGAAGCTGAAGGTTTACCGAGCTGGACCAGCATTGAACTGATGGCGCAGACCATCAGCGCCTATGCAGGCCATAAAGGTCAAATGCTGGGCTTGCCGCCTAAAATCGGTTTTTTATTGGGCACGCGTAAAATGCTGTTGCCTGTAGCTTATTTTGCTTTAGGGGAAACCGTCAGGATTAAAGCAGAACAGGGTTATTTACATGAGGGGTTGGGGCAGTTTCAATGTGAAATTGAATACCGAGAACATCGTTTCAGTGCCATGTTGAGTGTATTTGAACCGCCAGAAATGAAAGAAGATATCAGGAAGTCAGAGTGAGTAGACGAATTTTAGTAACCGGCTCAAGCCGCGGAATCGGTAAAGCCATTGCCTTGCAACTGGCACAGTCGGGTTTTGATGTCACGGTGCATGCGCGTTCCAGACAACAAGAAGCAAAACAAGTCGTAGAAGAAATTCATGCCTTGGGACAATCCAGCCATGCACTGTTATTTGACGTGAATGACCGTGAAAAAGTCATGCAATTGCTTGAGCAGGATGTTGCAGAACATGGGGCGTTTTACGGGGTGGTGTTGAACGCCGGTTTAACCCGTGATGCAGCATTCCCGGCTTTAACCGACAGTGACTGGGATGAAGTGGTTTCGACTTCTCTGGGCGGTTTTTATAATGTTTTAAAACCTTTGGTGATGCCGATGATCCGTCTTAAAAAAGGCGGACGCATTGTGACCATGTCCTCTGTGTCAGGTGTAATGGGCAATCGTGGTCAGGTCAATTACAGTGCAGCAAAGGCGGGCTTGATTGGCGCGACCAAAGCTTTGGCACTGGAACTGGCGAAACGCAAGATTACCGTCAATTGCGTAGCACCCGGTTTGATTGAAACTGAAATGGTCACTGAAGAAGTCAAAGAACATGCCTTGAAGATGATTCCATTACAACGCATGGGGCAGGTCGATGAAGTGGCGAAAGTGGTTAAATTTTTATGCAGTGATGATGCCAGTTATATCACTCGTCAGGTGATCTCTGTGAATGGAGGCTTGATTTGATGAAACGTGTTGTGGTCACGGGCATGGCGGGAATCACGTCTTTAGGTGAAACCGCAGATCAGGTTTTTGCTCAATTTGAACAGGGTAAAAGCGGTATTCGCTATATGCCGGAATGGGAAGTTTATACTGACTTGCGCAGCAAATTGGGCGGTCCGGTAGAGTCTTACACCATCCCCAAACATTTTAACCGTAAAGTAACACGCGGCATGGGACGGGTGGCTTTAATGTCGACCGTATGTGCTGAAACAGCGCTGCAAGATGCCGGTCTGTTAAATGATCCAATCTTAAACAGTGGTCAAACCGGTGTAGCCTTTGGTTCATCTGCCGGTAGCGTGGATGCGATTGGCGAGTTTGGCAGCATGTTGATTGATAACAATATGAACAAACTCAATGCCACCACGTATATCCGCATGATGTCGCATACCAGTGCGGTCAACATGACCGTTTATTTTGGCTTGAAAGGCTTAACTCTGCCGACTTCAAGTGCCTGTACCTCGGGTTCAATGGCGATTGGTCAGGCTTATGAAGCGATTAAATATGGCAAGCAGACCGTGATGCTGGCAGGTGGTGCGGAAGAGTTGAGTGCCGCAGGTTCAGCGGTATTTGATGTGTTGCTGGCCACCAGCAGCCAAAATGAACATCCGGAAAAAACTCCACGTCCATTTGATGCCCAGCGTGATGGTCTGGTGGTGGGTGAAGGTGCAGGCTGTTTAATTTTAGAAGAATATGAACATGCCAAAGCCCGTGGGGCCAAAATTTATGCAGAAATCATCGGCTATGGCAGCAATACTGATGGTCAGCATGTCACCCGTCCAGATTCGGACATGATGGGACACTGTATGCAACTGGCTCTGTCAGATGCACAAATTGCGGCAGACCAGATTGGCTACGTCAATGCACATGGTACATCGACCGATCAGGGTGATATTGCAGAAACTCAGGCAACCGCAAGAATTTTGGGCAAAAAACCGATCAGCTCTTTAAAAAGCTATTTTGGGCACACGTTGGGTGCGTGTGGCGCAATTGAGGCCTGGCTGAGTATTGAAATGATGCAACGTAGCCAGTTTATTGCTACATTAAATTTAGAACAAATAGATACGGCATGTGGCGATCTGGATTACATCGTGAATGATTCTAGAAATATGCATGCTGACATCATCATGAGTAATAATTTTGCTTTTGGAGGAATCAATACCTCCCTTATTTTTAAACGGGTTTAACAACAACAAAAGGGTAAAAATCATGTTAATGAAAAAATTAACACTTACAGCTGCATTGTGTTTTGGTGGGGTCGCTTCAGCTCAGGCTGCAGATCAAATGCATGACTTCAATTTTCAGGAAGCTGTAAATCGTGCAGTTGCAGATGGAACACTGGATGGTTCAGTTAAGTTTTATCTGGCGGGAACCAGAGCGGGCGGTAAAGTGATTCAAAAGGGTCTGGTCACCAATAAAAAAACAAACGGTTTTGCCAAATCTGCTGAAACGTCATGTGATCATGTATTGCGTTCAGCTCTAATCCAGTTCCAGAATACGGCAAAAGCGCAGGGTGCCAATGCAGTCACCAATATCGTCAGTTACTTTAAATCCAATGAAACAAGAAGCACGACGACTTACCAGTGTGCCAAGGGTATGGCTGTTGCAGGGGTGGCTTTAAAAGGCGATCTTGCCAAGTTATAAGCTTTCTGCGCCTCTGATTTTAAATATTGAGTTGAAGCTATAATTTTTATATTTTTGAGTCAGATAAAAAAAGCCCATCATGTGATGGGCTTTTTTATAGAATTTAAACCAAACAAAAATTACTTAGGAATTTCCTGTTCTTCATCAAATTCAGGTTTTACTTGTACAATAAAGTCTTGACGGTTCAGGCCGCGCCATAAGGCAAATGCAGTACCAATATAAATTGAAGAATAAGTACCGACAAATACACCAATAAACATGGCAACAGAGAACCAGTGCAAACCTTCACCACCCAGGAACATCATCGCAACCACAACCAGCAATAAGGTCATGGAAGTATGAATGGTACGGCGTAAAGTTTCGGTCAAAGAAATATTGACCACTTCACGAGGGGTAGCACCGCGAATCTTACGGAAATTTTCACGGATACGGTCAGAAACCACGATGTTATCGTTTAGCGAGAAGCCTAACAGTGCCAGAATGGCAGCCAGTACGGTTAAGTCAAACGGCCATTGCATCATGGCAAAAACACCAATGGTTACAATGACATCGTGGAATAACGAAAGCACTGCGCCTACCGCCAGCTTGAATTCGAAACGAATAGTCACGTAAACCAGCATCAACAGCAAAGCCAAGGCTACGGCACCTGCCGAACGGACATAAAGTTCATTACCGACTTGTCCACCGACAGAATCCACTTTGTGGACTTCAGCAGGGTTGTTCGGTAATTGTGCCGCCTTGGTAATGGCGTTATTCAGATCTTCTACTTCAATGTCCTGCACAGGCATACGAACCAAAAGGTCTTTGTTGCTACCGAGGGTTTGCACCACAGCATCTTTAAAACCTGCCTGGCTCAAGGCCTGAATAACTTCAACCTGGTTGGCAGGTTGTTTATAGTTCAACTCGGCAGAGACACCGCCGGTAAAGTCCAAACCGAGGTTTAGACCTTTGGTGGCAATAAAAAAGATACTGGCCAGGGTTAAAAGAATAGAGATAATTGCCGCAGGTTTGGCAATTTTCATAAAGTCTATGATGCGCTCATCATCCGGGCGACCGTATTTCTTTTTCGGTTGAGTCATATCAGTCATCTTCGATCTCCTAAATGCTCAACTTTTTCAAGTTACGTTTTTTGCCATAAATAAGCTGTACGATCGCGCGTGTTACAGTAATGGCTGTAAACATCGAGCAGACAATACCAATCATCAAGGTGACTGCAAAGCCTTTAATCGGGCCGGTACCAATGGCAAACAGAATGAACGCAACCAGGAAAGTGGTTAAGTTCGAGTCAAAAATGGTGTTATAGGCCCGATCATAACCTGCGACAATGGCCTGTTTGGGCGATGCTCCCCATTTCATTTCTTCCCGTATTCGCTCACAGATCAGTACGTTGGCATCGACCGCCATACCAATGGTAATCACGATACCGGCAATACCCGGAAGGGTGAGGGATGCGCCAATCCATGACATGACTGTCAGGATCATCGCCAGGTTGGCAATCAGGGCAAAGTTGGCAATTAAACCGAATAGACGGAAGAATACCACCATCCAGATTGCGACCAGAATGAAACCGATTTGAGTTGATAACACGCCTTTGTCAATATTTTCCTGACCCAGGCTTGGACCCACGACACGTTCTTCAACGAAGTACATAGGCGCAGCCAAAGCACCGGCACGAAGCATCAAGGCAAGTTCAGCCGCTTCTTGAGGTGAATCCAGACCGGTAATACGGAACTGGGAACCTAATACTGCCTGAATGGTTGCTGCATTAATGATGACAGATTCTGCATAAGGCGTACGAACTTCAGTTTGCGCACCGGTTACAGGATCTGGAACATAACTGATTTTCTGCTTGTTCTCGATGAACAATACCGCCATGCGCTTACCAACCGCATTACGGGTTGCATCAGCCATCAGTTTGCCGCCAGCGCTGTCCAAAGTAATATTTACTTCAGCACCACCGGTATCCTGGCTAAAGCCACTCGATGCGTTTTGTACACGTTCACCGGTCAGAATACGGTTACGATTAAGCAGTAATTCACGACCACTATCCAGTGACTCATAAGCAAAAGCTTCTGTACCTGGCGGTAAGGCTTTTCCTGACGCCTTACCGGTATATGGATCGATATACTGGTCATTCAAATCGGAAACGATACGGAATTCCAGGTTCGCTGTACGACCTAATACACGTTTCGCTTCGGCAGTGTCTTGCACCCCTGGTAATTCAACCACAATACGGTTGCTACCTTGAGTTTGAACCAATGCTTCCGCTACACCTAACTCGTTAATACGGTTACGTAAAGTGGTTAAGTTCTGGTTGACTGCATAAGACTGAATTTCCTGCTTGCGTACATCGGTATAATTCAAACGCAGGGTTGAACCCGTTTCGGATGCAACAGCTTGCTGATTGAATTCATTACCATTACGGCGTAAGAAATCCATCACCGCGTCACGATCGCTGTTGTTGGCGAACTGTACGGTAATAGTATTGTTATTCAAAGACAGGCTGTTGAATTTCAGTTTGTTGTCACGCAGTTGACGACGCAAATCAGTCGCCGATGTTTCCATACGCTGACTGATTGCCTTGTCCATATCCACTTCCAGCAAGAAGTGAACACCACCACGTAAATCCAGACCCAGTTTCATGGGTTTGGCACCAATTTTCTGTAGCCATTCTGGAGTCGTTGGCGCAAGGTTTAATGCCACAACATAATTTTCGCCAAGTCCACGACGTAAAACTTCTTTAGCTTTTAACTGGGCTTCGGAAGAGTCTAAACGTAAAAGGGCAGCATTATTGCTAAAGCTGTTGTCATGGCTTGTAATTTTTTCACTTTGTAATAATTGCTCTGCTTTTTGCACGATGCTTTGATCAATTTGGGTACCAGCTTTGGCACCCGAAATTTGAACAGCAGGTTCATCGGGGTACAAACTAGGCAGGGCATATAATGTGCTAATCATTAAAACCACAATGATCAGCAGATATTTCCATGCTGGGTAACGCATCTGTTTTCTTCTTAAAATGAAAAAGTCGTGCAAGGGCACGACTAATTTTGATTAGAGATTATTTAATGTGCCTTCAGGAAGAACTGAAATCACACTTGCGCGCTGAATTTTTACTTCTACGCCACGGCTTAATTCAACCACTGCAAAATCACCTTCAATTTTAGTGATTTTACCCATTAGGCCACCAGCAAAAACAACTTCGCTACCTACACCCAGGCTTTCAACCAGAGTACGGTGTTCTTTCGCGCGTTTTGCTTGAGGGCGCCAGATCAGGAAATAGAAAATTGCGACAAAAACCGCAATCATCAAAAGGTTAGTCACCAAACTTGGTTGTTGTGCAGTTTCACCTGCTGCGTGAGCAGTAGAAATAAAAAGGCTCATTTCAATTTCCTAAACTAAAAAAAATGTATTATCAACTACATGATAAATAAACTGACTTGCTCTGCAATTTACCTTGTCTTTTTCCTCAGCGCAAATGCTGATGGATTAATCTTCAGGACAAGGCGGCACTTCTAGACCACGACGCGCATAAAAATCCTGTACATATTCATCAAAAGTACCATTATCTAACGCATCTCGAATGTCTTGTGTAAACCTTTGGTAATAACGCAGGTTATGAATAGTCCCCAGCATAGAACCGAGCATTTCACCGCATTTTTCCAGATGGAATAAATAGGCGCGAGTGAAATTCTGGCAAGTGTAACAATCACAATTCGGATCAAGCGGACGCTGGTCATGACGATATTTGGCATTACGGATACGTACCAAACCGTCTGTCACAAAATAATGACCGTTACGTGCATTACGCGTTGGCATCACGCAGTCAAACATGTCTACACCACGGCGGATGCCTTCCACGATATCTTCTGGCTTTCCGACACCCATCAGGTAACGCGGTTTGTCTTCCGGCATTTTCGTTGGAAGATGATCCAGAATCTTGATCATTTCTTCTTTCGGTTCACCAACAGACAGACCACCAATGGCAAAGCCATCAAAGTCAATTTCTTTCAAGCCTGCCAGTGACTCATCACGCAGGTCTTCATACATACCGCCCTGAATGATACCGAACAGGGCATTTTTATTTTTTAACACATCATGATGATGGGTTTTACAACGTTTAGCCCAACGTAGGGACAGCTGCAAAGATTTTTGTGCTTCTTCACGCGTAGCAGGATAAGGCGTGCATTCATCAAAAATCATCACGATGTCTGAATTCAGGGTATGTTGAATATCCATTGAAATTTCAGGTGATAAGAAGACCTTAGAACCATCAATAGGAGAGCGGAAGGTTACACCTTCTTCTTTAATTTTGCGCATGGCACCAAGACTGAAAACCTGGAAGCCGCCTGAATCGGTCAGAATCGGTTTATTCCATTTCATAAACTCGTGCAAGCCGCCGTGTTCACGAATCACGTCCAGACCTGGACGCAAATAAAGATGGAAAGTATTACCCAAAATAATTTGAGCTTTAATATCTTCAACATCACGTGGGAGCATGCCTTTGACTGTACCGTAGGTACCGACAGGCATGAACACAGGGGTTTCCACCACGCCGTGTTCAAGCGTTAAACGACCACGACGGGCACGACCCGACTGACCTAATTTCTCAAACTTCATAAAATATCCTGAACAAGAGCAAAGCACTGCGTGCAGTGCAAGAGCGAAAAAACAGTTCGCCGCTAAAAGTTCGCTATTTTCCTTGATTACGCACATAAACGCCAGTGTTGTCGAATTTTAACTCGATTCTTTTTTGCTGAAGAAAATAAGCTGAAAGAGTGGCTCTGCTTGCCCTGCGGATGGGCATACAGAAAAGATGGTTTTCTGCATGCCGATATTTTGATTTATTCTAATATTAACAATTTAAAAATTCGGTCGGTAGTCAAAATTCTGCGTAGCTGCCAGATCGCGGAAGGGACGAATGGCTTTTTTACCCAGTGACATGGTGTTGACGATGTTATTGGGAAAAATCTGAATATTGTTATTAAACAGTTCGACATTACGGTTAAAAATGGTAATGGCTGCCCCGACATTTTCATTCTGCTCTTCAATTTCATTCATCATTTTTAGATAAATTTCATTGGCTTTCAACTCGGGATAGTTCTCTACCACCACATTGAGACTACGCATCAATTCCTTATTGAGGCTTTCGATACGTTGTAACTGGGCAACATCGGCATTGTTTACATTGAGATTTAAAATATTCTGGCGCAGTTCGGTGACTTTTTCCAAAGTACCTTGTTCAAAATTGGAATATTGTTCCACCAAAGGTTGCAGGCCATCCAGAATTTTAATTTTCTGGCGTTCATAGCTCGCCACATCTGACCAGGCACGAATAGAAGCATTGTGATGACGCACGATATTATTGCGGATTATGATACAGGCCACGATCACGGCAATAATCAACAATAAAAAAATCAATAACCCCATTTATTTGTCCCCCAAACATCTATTATTACTATTTTAAAAATTGCGTTAAATCAAGCTGTAAGCTTTCTAAATAAGGTAATTTAAAAGTACGTAAGTGTCCACGTAATGCAGAAATATCTTGAATATTTTTTGCCCGTGTTGAAATGTGAAATAAATCGGCAGGCCCTAAAAAACATAAGATATGACTGTCGGGATGGAAGATTAAATCGCCCTGACGCTGGGCAAAAAATTCATCCAGTCGCAGCACAAATGCAGGGGTGAGCTGTTTCGCCATCTGCATTTCATCGCTGCCAAAAATATTGAGTTTTTGATTGATTTGTATATCACTGGTATGCCAGGGAAAACTGTAAGGATAATAAAAGTCCTTGTTAGCTGTAGTGACAGCTAACCCTTGTACTTCGACATCAAAAACAAAGACACCCCATAAATCTTTGTGTACTTCTTTCACTTGTACTTCATTGCCGTCTTTATTACGCATACGGATTTCATTGACATAATGATATTGAAACACCATGACCTGATGCTGTTTGCCTTCATCATCCGTCCATTGGGTGCTGGCGTAATAGGGAAAGTCATTGGAAATACTGCCTTGGTTAAAAACCGGGAACAGGCGTTTTAAATGGGCAATAAATAAAACCGGTTGCATGGGAACAGAAAGATGTTGCGGCTGTTGCTGGAAGGCAAGATTGTATTTTTTGGCAATGGTTTGCTGTTCCAGATATTCAATGACTTCATCCACGGGCTTGCTTTCTTCGTAGCTAATATAGGCCCAGAAAATCATAAAAAAACCGCTGATCAGGCTGATCTGAATCCAGATATTGCCTGGATTGATAAAAATCAGCAGGATAAAAAAAAGTCCTGCTGCTGCCAGAAGTAACGGGAGGACATTTTCAAACTTGAGCACGATCGGAGCATTCCAGGGGTGCAGGGAATCTAAAATATCTTGATGCGTTTGCGCCTTGCGGGTAATGTCCCAAAGCCGCGCAACATTATTAAAGACCCGTTCATTTTTTTTACGTCGAATATGAATCGAATGTTTAACAGTATCGAGCGGCATGGCGTGCTTCTTTTTATCGGCAAATATTAAGGCGTGATTTTATCAATCAACATGGCATCGCCATAACTGAAGAAGCGGTATTTGCTTTCAACCGCATGTTTGTAAGCATTCAGGATGTTTTCGCGATTAGATAGAGCTGAAACCAGCATGAGTAGGGTAT
>NZ_DJDC01000163.1:30971-33258 GCF_002430855.1 Acinetobacter sp. UBA5934
ATAGGCATTTAAAATATTATCACGATTCGACAGGGCCGAAACCAGCATCAATAAAGTTGATTCAGGAAGATGGAAGTTGGTAATCAGACGATCGACCACTTTAAACTCGTAACCTGGGTAAATGAAGATTTGGGTATCGCCCGTCCAGCCTTTTAATTCACCGCCATTGGCCTGCGCTGCGCTTTCAGTAGCCCGGGTTGCTGTGGTGCCGACAGCAATGACTTTATTGCCACGCGCTTTGGTTTCGCGGATCAGCGCCATAGACTCATCAGACACATCGCACCATTCACTGTGCATAATATGGTTTTCAATATCGGTAGTGCGCACCGGTAAGAATGTACCTGCGCCAACATGCAAGGTTACAAAGGTTTTCTGGATGCCTTTTTCTTCCAGCTTTTTCAACAAAGCTTCGTCAAAATGCAGGCTGGCAGTCGGGGCAGCAACACTGGCGATTTTAGTTGGATCATTAAAGACAGTTTGATAACGCTCGGTATCAATCGATTCAGCTTCACGGTTGAAGTAAGGCGGAATTGGCAATGCACCGTATAAATCTAGAACATTTAAAATCGGCTGAGAAAACTCGACAATGAACAGGTTCTCATGACGGCCTTTAACAGTGACTTTAACTTCATCTGGACCAATAAACAGTTCTGCACCTTCTTTAGGCGAGTTGCTGGCTTTAATGTGGCAATGCGCAATGAACTTGTCCATCATGCGTTCCACTAAAACCTCAACAGCACCGCCAGTGGCACGTTTACCTTTCAAGCGCGCTTTCATGACTTTGGTGTCATTTAAAACCAGCAAATCACCCGGTTCAAGTAAATCGAGAATATCAGTGAAGTGATGGTCATGATATTGGCCTTGAGCATCAAGATGTAAAAGACGTGAATCACTACGGGTTTCAAGCGGGTAACGGGCAATCAGCTCGTCAGGGAGATCAAAGTTAAAGTCGGAAAGTTGCATCTTCAATGTATAGAAATAAGAAAAACCTGTGCATTATAGGCCTGAAATGGACAAAACAGATGATATGTGATGCTTTTTAAGACAAAGTTTTTGATTTTGCTTTAAAAGTGAGCGATTGAATAAATTAGATAATTGACAATTTCACGTTTGATAGTAATATAGCCACCACAAGCTGATTAGCTTGCAACACCTTTCCCGAGGTGGTGAAATTGGTAGACGCGGCGGACTCAAAATCCGCTGTCAGAGATGACGTGTCGGTTCGAGTCCGACCCTCGGGACCAAGATTCTGAAGAACCCCAAGCATATTAAGTCTTGGGGTTTTTTATTGCCTGATGAAAATAAAATGATTTGAAGTATCGTGGATATGCATTATATATTTTGAACTTTATATAAAAAATTTGAAAAATCGTAGTTTGATTTAACAAAGTATTGATGAATAAAAAAGGGGAAATATGTCGGCAAATTTAAATGCAGAATTAAATCTAAACCAGTTTGCATTAAAAATACTAGAAAGTGCTTATGGATTAGAATTTACATGCGTAATTATTTTTCTAATTGTTGTGGTTGCGAGTATTTACTTTATCGCTAAATCAGGGGTAATTACTGGTTTGAGGGAATTTAGTGAACATAGGCGAAGAAAAAGGAATGAGCAAATTAATGAACAGGAAAAACTTTTAGTGGGTGACACTTTGTTAGAGTTTTCTGATGAGTTGCAATATCATTTGAAGGTTTCTAAATTAGCGAATTACTTAAATATAAAAAATAAAGATATAGATTTACTTAAGTACATTTTCTCCTGTCGGGATAAAGATAAGGCAGTAAGGCTATACAAACTTGGGAAAGATTATTTAGAAAAAGATAAGGAAAGTAATAATTATAAGTTAAAGACAAAATACACGCTAAAAAGAATAAAGGGGTATGGGTATTGGGGAACTATTTTATATATTTTGATTAATATTTTTGGCTCAACACCATATCTTGTTATTACGTATTTTAAATTTGCTTATAGAGAAGAGGGTTTTATTGTATCTAATAATCTAAATTATCTTATGTTCTTTTTTTTCCTGATCTCAATGTTCGTCCTATGGCATTACTTAAGACCAGAGGCTGCTAAGAATTTCTTGGAAATGGAAAAAATTAATAAATATTCTACAGGGATATAAAAGACCATTTCATTCATATATTTGTTTTGCTAATAATATCGAAATAAAAAACCGGCGCCTAGACGCCGGTTTTTTTACATCACTGACACTATCAGTTTTGTATCAACCTAGATTGAAGCAAGTGCAGCATTCAATGTAGCGCTTGGACGCATTACTGCATT
>NZ_DJDC01000177.1:0-621 GCF_002430855.1 Acinetobacter sp. UBA5934
AAAGTCGATTTCTTCTTCCGGGAAATCAATCGCAGCTTCCACATGCAGGCGCAAATGAATCAATTTTTCTAATACGGTATTGACCCGGGTAGAGAAGGCGCCTTGTAACGAGCGTACTGCAGAACGTGCTGCAGCTTGTGAAGTAGCATCAATCAGGTCGGCAATCGCCTCGGCTTGCACCAGATCCAGTTTGCCATTTTCAAAGGCACGCATGGAAAATTCACCCGCTTTGGCAGCGGTTGCACCCAGCTCCAGTAAACGGCCAAGTAAAGCATTTTGAATCACCGGGCCGCCATGACCTTGCAGCTCCACCACATCTTCACCGGTAAACGAATGTGGATTCGGGAAGCAAATGGCCAAGCCTTCATCCATCACTTCACCCGAAGCATCATAAAACTGACGGAAACCGGCAAAACGGGCTTTAGGCAAGGCTTTTTGAGTCAAAGCTTCTGCAATGGCATAAGATTTCGGACCAGACAGACGAATCACCCCCACGCCACCCCGCCCAGGCGGAGTTGCAATCGCAGCAATCGTAGTAAGGTTTTGCATAAAATTCACCTAAAAAAATCCCAAATCACAGCCAAAGAAAAATCCGCCTAAGATTACCATCTTAAGCGGATT
>NZ_DJDC01000177.1:876-7654 GCF_002430855.1 Acinetobacter sp. UBA5934
CCCGCAGGGAAGAACAACATAAATACGGTGAAGATAATCGGCATGATCTTAAAGACTTTCGCCTGCATCGGATCAGCCGGTTGCGGATTTAAAGACTGCTGGATAAACATGGTTGCACCCATCAATAACGGCAGGATAAACCACGGATCCATGGCAGACAAATCTTGAATCCAAGCCAACCAAGGCGCATGACGAAGTTCTACAGACTCCATCAATACCCAGTATAACGCCAAGAAAATCGGCATTTGTAACAGCAATGGCAAGCAACCAGAAAGTGGGTTCACTTGTTCACGCTTATACAGTGCCATCATTTCTTGTGAGAAACGCATACGGTCTTCGCCAAACTCTTCTTTCATGCGCTGCATTTCTGGTGCAATCACACGCATTTTCGCCATAGAACGGTAGCTCTTAGACGATAATGGCCAAAGAATCAGTTTTACTAGTACCGTCAACAGGATAATTGACCAGCCCCAGTTACCGACAATGTTATGGAAGAACTGAAGGCCCAAGAACAATAATTTGGCAATTGGCCATAACCAGCCGTAATCCACAGTTTGATTCAAGCCCACAGCCAGGTCTTTCAATTCAGACTGTACTTTAGGACCTGAATAGAACGTCGCATCCACCTCCGCAGTCGTACCGGCTGGCACATTCATGGTCGGTGAAGTGAAACCAATAATGTTCATGTTATCGGTTGATTGGCGAGATTCCAGTTTTGCAGTATAAGGCTGACCATTGGCTTGAGTCAGTTTCAGGTCACCTGGAATCCAGGCACTGACAAAATAATGCTGCACGACAGCAACCCAGCCACCTTTGGCTTCGACATTCAATTTTTCTTCATTGAAGTTGTCAAATTTCAGCTTGTTATAATGTTCGTCAGGCGTACCCCAAGCACCACCTAAGAAGGTTCCTAAAGTGAAAATACCTTGGGAAGATTTACCTGGATCATCCGAGTTATCCCGCTTGATTTGACCAAACATCTGACCTTGCCAGTTCTGGCCACTACGGTTCACCACTTTGTGGTTCACAATAATCGGATATTCACCTTGTTTGAAGGTGAAAGTCTTGATGATCTCAACGCCATCGGCAGTTTTATAAACCATCGGCACCGATAAAACTTTTTCCGCCTGACCATCTTTGGTTGTTTCTGCTTTGGCATCCGCCAAGGTATAAGAGGCTTTTTCAGTTTCATATACCGGACGACCATTACGGTTACTGTCTGGTCCATTCAAACCAATCAAGCCAGACTGAGCAACATAAGTACGTTTTACATCGCTTTCCAGCATCACAAACGGCGCATCACTGTCTTTATCTTTATCATGGTTCAATAATTCAATACGAACAATGTCACCACCTTTAGGATTAATCCAAAGATGATAAAGGTCAGTTTGTACTGAAATAAGCTGTTGACTTACAGGTGCAGTGGCATCTGTTGTAGTTTGCTGAGTCGCAATATTCGCTTGAGGCATGTCAGACGCAGTAGTCGCGGTTTGAGCATTTGGCAAATCTGCAGATACTTCATGTGAAACAACGGCAGTTTCTTGCTGCGCTTTAGTTTCTGCATGACCATAATCTTTTTGCCAAGCCAAAATAAGCAAATATGCGACGACAAACATGGCCCCTAGAATTGCAAACCTGGCCCATTGTTGCATATCTATTATCCCAAGTAGTTAGAGTGATTTCGGTTCAATAAACGATCACGAAAGGGTACAACAACGTGAAGCATTTGAGAATCTATTTGCTGAAATGAAATAAAACGAATTGCTTTTGACGGAACAGGATCATAACCCGAGCCACCCCAAGGATGACAACGACAAATACGTTTGGTAGCTAACCACGCACCACGCACAGCACCATGCGAATGGACTGCTTCTAAAGAATATTGAGAACATGTTGGAATATAACGACAGCGGGGTCCCAATAAAGGACTAATCGCGATCTGATAGAATCGAATCAACCAATGCAGTAAACGTACCATTGGCCATCTCTACTTTTGTGGGGAGGGAGCTATCTTTTTATGCTTATTGGCAAGGCGTTGCAATTTCTGCCAAGCAAATTGTAATTGCTGTTGCAATTCTGCATTAGGGATTGCTTCAATGCCGACTTTAGGCATGACCACAATATCTAATAAATCTAATTGCTGCTGATGCAGGCGAAAACTTTCGCGCGCAAGACGTTTTACTCTATTTCTTTCATGTGCACGACGCACTTTCTTCTTAGCAACAACAATACCCAAACGGCTGTTCGGCTGTTCGGAATTTTTTGCAAGAAATAAGAAATGGGGTTGATGCACTTTAAAAAGCGCACCATCAAACACACTTTTATAATCGGCAGCACAGCGTATACGTACCTCTGTGCTGAAGCCATAAAGTGTCATAACACCCAAAATCGCAATAACTTAACTAATTAAACAGTTAAGCTATGACGACCTTTTGCACGACGACGAGCTAATACTTGACGACCAGCTTTAGTAGCCATACGAGCACGGAAACCATGAACACGCTTACGCTTTAATTCTGATGGTTGGAATGTACGTTTCATATTGAAACTCCAAAAATGATCTTCTATGAAGGTTCGCGATTTTAGTGTTCATTCGGTGAGCTGTCAATCAAAAACAAACTTTCTTTCAAAATAAGGCATTTTTTTAAAAAAACTAAGAATCTGAGATTTTATATTCCACTCAAAACTGTTTTAATTTTACACACAATATAAGTTGTTGATTAATAATATAACATAAGTTATAAACAGAAATATTAACAACGTTATCCACAGCTCAATGTTGATAAGATGATTTTCTTCACTTTTGAATTTAAATTTAAAAATATTGAAAGTTATCCCCATCAACAACCGCTCTTATAAATAAATTCAAATTTATAAATTTAAATTTATTACTATTAGGGAGCCGTTTTTCTGTGGAAAAGCTATATTTTATTTTTATAAACATAAACTTGTATTGTGGATATCTATGTTTTTATGATTTTATTAAATTGTGGATAACTTTGTGGTATATTTTATCCACAGCTTGCGGATAAACTTATCCACACCGCAATTTAAATTTAAATTTAATCGGAAAATTACTTTTTGAGTGATATTTCCTTAATTTTGCCATGACAGATGTGGATAACTTCGATAGAATGGCGACCCGCTTGGTCGGGCTCGCATGATTTTTTTACTAACAATGGAATGAATAGGGGTTTCACATGCTTTGGACAGACTGTCTAACTCGTTTGCGACAAGAGCTTTCGGGAAATGTCTTTACAATGTGGATTCGCCCTCTCGTTGCTGAAGAGCTGAACGATACTTTAAGACTGTATGCGCCTAATCCTTATTGGACCCGTTATATTCAGGAACACCATCTGGAACTGATCACCATTTTGGCTGAACAGATGTCTGAGGGTCGGGTACGTAAAGTTGAAATTCTGGTAGATTCACGCCCAGGCGCGATTTTATCTGCCAATGAACAACCGGCAACGACTACAGCGGCATTACAGTCGGCTCCTGCTGCTGTTTCCAAAGCTAAAAAAGAAAAAGATGAAACAGGCAATAAAAACAGCCGTAAACGTTTACTCAATCCCTTATTTACTTTTTCCCTGTTTGTTGAAGGCCGTTCGAACCAGATGGCAGCGGAAACCTGTCGTAAGGTATTAACCCAATTGGGGGCTTCACAGCATAATCCGTTATTTTTATATGGTCCTACCGGTTTGGGTAAAACCCACCTTATGCAAGCGGTTGGTAATGCTTTATTGCAAGCTAAGCCCAATGCACGGGTGATGTATATGACTGCGGAAAGTTTTGTCCAGGATTTTGTCAGCTCTTTACAGCAAGGCAAAGTGGAAGAGTTTAAAAAGAATTGCCGCTCGCTCGATCTGTTGCTGGTGGATGATATTCATTTGCTGGCAGGTAAAGAAGCCAGTCTGGTCGAGTTCTTTTATACCTTTAACGCCTTATTGGATGAGTCGAAACAGATTATTTTAACTTCCGACCGTTATCCGAAAGAACTCACCGAACTAGATGCACGTCTGGTTTCACGTTTTTCATGGGGATTATCGGTTGGAGTGGAGCCACCGGATATTGAAACCCGGATTGAAATTTTGCTGAAAAAAGCGGAAAGCAGTGGGGTGGAGTTACCACGTAACTGTGCCTTGTTTATTGCCCAGCAAGTGGTGGCCAATGTCCGTGAACTGGAAGGTGCACTCAACAAAGTCGTGGCGATTTCCCGTTTTAAAGGTACGCCGATCGATCTGGAGGTGGTACGTGAATCCTTAAAAGACGTGCTGGCTATTCGTGCGCGTACCATCAGTACTGAAAATATCCAGCGTGTGGTGAGTGAGTATTTCCGTATTCCTTTAAAAGAAATTGTCGGTCCGAAACGTACCCGTATTTATGCCCGTCCACGTCAGCTTGCGATGGGCTTGGCACGTGAACTGACTGGAGATAGTTTTCCAGAAATTGGTATGGCTTTTGGTGGGCGCGATCACAGTACTGTCATGCATGCCTGTGAAAAAGTGATCAGCCTGCGTGAGGAAGATCCGATCTTTAATGAAGACTATAAAAACTTGCAACGGCTGTTGCAAAGCTGATCCATTTTGATCAAATTCTATTCTTGCAATGCGGCATATTCTGCCGCATAGTACAGTGCTAAAAACACATTTATTTATTTTAATCTTCAGTTGTTAGAGGAATGTACCGTGCGTTTGAAAATCGCGAAAGAAAGCTTACTTAATGTTCTGTCACATGTCGTAGGAGCGGTTGAACGTCGCCATACTTTAAACATTCTGTCTAACGTAAAAATTCAAGTGAATCATGAATCCTTAACCATTACCGGTTCCGATCTGGAAGTGGAATTGGTGGCCAGTACAACATTGGCTGAAGGGGCGTGTCTGCAAGCAGGTGAAACCACTGTACCGGCACGTAAACTGATGGACATCTGCAAGTCTTTGCCTGCTGCTGCCTTGATTGACCTGCAAATCACTGAAGATCGTTGCATTTTAAAATCAGGAAATAGCCGTTTTGTGTTGGGGACTTTGCCTGCTGAAGATTATCCGCTGTTAAGTACTGAAAATGCTCAAGGCACCCAGGTGACCGTGACTCAGCGCGAGTTAAAACGTTTATTTGAAAAAACCGCGTTTGCTATGGCCGTGCAGGATGTACGTTTTTATTTGACTGGTACTTTACTTGAAATTGATCAAAATCAGCTGCGTGCTGTAACGACTGATGGTCACCGTTTGGCACTGTGTGAAACGGCGGCAACTTCAAATACTACTCAAGCCATTCAAGCGATTGTGCCACGTAAAGCCGTAGCAGAATTACAGCGTTTGCTTAGCATTGAAGATGAGCAATTGTCTTTATTGATTGGCCGTGAACTATTAAATGTGACTATTAGCACCCCGAGCCGTGATAAGGAACAGGGCAATATTACCGTTCGTTTTACCACCAAGTTAATTGATGGAAAATTCCCGGATTACCGTCGGGTGATTCCGCGTGGTGGCGATAAAAATGTCTTGATCGCACATGACGTATTCAAGCAATCATTACAGCGTGTAGCGATTCTCAGTAATGAAAAATTACGTGGCGTATTCCTGAATTTTGGTGCCGATTCTTTACAGCTTCGTGCCAATAACCCGGAGCAGGATGAAGCGATTGAAGATCTGGCCATTCAATATGCAGATGCACCAATGGAAATGTCATTCAATGCACAATACCTGTTAGATGTATTGGGTGCTTTGGATGGTGAAGATGTGTCCATGACCATGACGGAAGCGAATCAATCAGTATTGGTACATGATCCAGCGCAACAGGATCAAACCTATGTTGTGATGCCAATGCGTGTTTAATTTGCCGATATTGAATCAGATCAAACTATGCATATTACGCGTCTAAATATAGAACGTGTTCGAAACTTAAAGGCGGTTGCACTCCAGGAGTTGCAGCCGTTTAATGTCTTTTATGGGCAAAATGGCTCAGGTAAAACCTCGATTTTAGAGGCCATTCATTTGCTGGCGACCGGACGTTCTTTTCGCACCCATATTCCTAAAAACTATATCCAGAATGAAACAGGCGATGCGATTGTGTTTGCGCAATCGGCAACAGAAAAAATCGGTATGCAAAAGCTGTTATCGGGTGAGCAGCTGATTAAGGTCAATGGTGATCATATTGCGACCCAAGGACAGCTGGCCAAAATCTTGCCTTTACAGCATATTGATCCACAAAGCACTGACATCATCGATTATGGTGCCAAGCCGCGCCGACAACTTCTTGACTGGTTGATGTTCCACGTGGAACCAGATTTTTATCATGCTTGGCAGTATTATGCTCGTGCCTTAAAGCAACGCAACAGTTTGCTGAAATCACAAAGAAATCTCAGTCTGAATGATTTAGAGCCGTGGAACAAAATGCTGGCGGAATATGGTGAAATGCTGAATTCGCAGCGTAGCGCTATTGTTGAACAGTGGAAGGTTTATTTTGAGCAGGATTTGCAGCAGTTGTTGCCCAATCTTGCGGTTGAATTGGAATATAGTCCTGGCTTTCATACCGAACAGGGCCTGCTGCATGACTTGACTGTGCATCACCAGAAAGATGTCGATCGCCGTTATACCGAGTATGGACCGCATCGTGCAGATTTACGTTTAAAAACAGCGATGGGAGATGCGGATGTGGTGCTTTCACGCGGTCAGAAAAAGCTGCTAATGATGGCTTTAAAACTGTCACAGATTGCAATGCTACATGCCTGTAATAAGGAAACTGTGGTATTATTAGATGATCTGACAGCAGAATTAGA
>NZ_DJDC01000177.1:7896-9005 GCF_002430855.1 Acinetobacter sp. UBA5934
TGTCTATTTCATATCAATTATTCAAAGTTGAAAATGGTCAAGTTCAGGTTGTTGTGCCATAACTTTTTAGATTTTACCCATCTTTGGATAGACCTATATTTCACTAGGGAGAAACCATGAGTTCAGAAGATCAAGCTGCTTCTCAAACAGAACCAACCAATGAAAAAGCTTATGATTCCTCTAGTATCAAGGTATTACGTGGCCTCGATGCTGTGCGTAAGCGTCCAGGTATGTATATTGGCGATACTGACGATGGTTCAGGCTTACATCACATGGTGTTTGAGGTGGTCGATAACGCCATCGATGAAGCCTTGGCAGGTCACTGCGACGAAATCCTGGTGACCATCCATGAAGATGAGTCAGTCAGCGTTTCAGATAATGGTCGTGGTATTCCAACCGATATTCACCCTGAAGAAGGGGTTTCTGCAGCAGAAGTGATTTTAACCATTCTGCATGCCGGTGGTAAGTTTGACGATAATAGCTATAAAGTCTCTGGTGGTTTGCACGGTGTAGGTGTTTCTGTAGTGAATGCCTTATCCAGCAAACTTGAATTGACCATTCTCAGAGCTGGCCATATTCACCAACAAGAATATAAACATGGTGATCCGGTTTATCCGCTGAAAGTGGTGGGAGATACTGATAAAACCGGTACCATTGTACGTTTCTGGCCAAGTGCTGAAACCTTTAGCCAAACTATTTTTAATGTCGATATTTTAGCGCGCCGTTTGCGTGAGCTTTCATTCTTGAATGCCGGTGTGCGTATTGTGCTGCGCGATGAACGTATTGACGCGGAACATGTGTTTGATTACGAAGGTGGTTTATCTGAATTTGTAAAATATATCAATCAGGGTAAAACCCATCTGAATGATATTTTTCATTTTACCGTTCAATCAGACAATGGTATTGGTGTAGAAGTTGCCTTGCAATGGAACGATACCTATCAAGAAAACGTGCGCTGTTTTACCAATAACATTCCACAAAAAGATGGTGGGACGCATTTAGCCGGTTTCCGTGCAGCTTTAACCCGTGGCTTAAACAGCTATATGGAAAATGAAAACTTGCTCAAAAAAGAGAAAGTTGCTGTATCGGGTGATGATGCGCGTGAAGGT
>NZ_DJDC01000016.1:0-4878 GCF_002430855.1 Acinetobacter sp. UBA5934
GGTACCCGCTATAAAGTTGTGTCCAATTGTATTCATCTGATTAGTCCTAGATTCGATTTAATGAGAATGTCGGGGCAAGTTTTTGTCATTAATGACACGCATATATAAGGTTGCTGGTTCCAGGCATCCACCTGTAGAAAGTTGTCCTACTAACTTGCGATACATTTCTTGCCATGGGGTTTGAGATGCAGGGTAGTCAGGTTTCCATTGTTGACGGCGGCGTTCTAATTCCTCATCAGAAACAAGTACATTTACAGAACGTTTATTTAAATCAATTCTTAAACGGTCATTGGTCTTGAGCAATGCAATCCCACCCCCAATAGCTGCTTCAGGTGACATATTTAAAATAGAAGGGCTGGCTGATGTTCCACTTTGGCGACCATCACCTAAACAAGGTAAAGAATCAATGCCTTTTTTGATTAGCTCTGTAGGAGGTGCCATGTTTACGACTTCAGCACTACCTGGATAACCGACTGTACCTGCACCACGAATGACTAAGATGCAGTTTTCATCAATATTAAGATCGGGGTCGTTAATACGGGCGTGATAGTCTTCTGGCCCTTCAAAGACAATCGCTCGAGCTTCAAAGCTATTTTCATCCTGCGGATTAGACAAATAGGTTTTCCTGAATGCCTCTCCCACAACAGACATTTTCATAATCGCACTATCAAAGAAATTACCACTGAGTACAATAAATCCGGCGCCATGTTTAAGCGGCTCTTGATAGGGATAAATTACATCAGCGTTTGAGGTTTTAGATTGCTTGGCAATTTCACCTATAGTCTTGCCGCTCACTGTTGCACAATCTTCATGAATAACACCTGCTTGTTGCAGTTCATGTAATACTGAGGGAACACCACCAGCTCTGTGAAAACCTTCACCCAGATATTTACCTGCAGGCATACAATTGACAATCAGTGGGATAGATTCGCCTACACGCTGCCAATCATCTAGCGTCAGCTCAATACCCATATGGCGTGCAATCGCAATCAAATGGGGAGGACAGTTACTTGAAGCCCCTAAAGCAGAGGCAACAGCAATCGCATTCTCAAAGGATTTTTTGGTCATAATTTTTGAGGGTCTTAAATCCTCAAGGACCATCTCACAGATGCGTTTACCGGTCGCATAAGCCATTTGACCACGCTCACGATAAGGCGCAGGAATACTGGCACACGTCGGTAAAGACATACCTAAGGCTTCAGCCAAGGCATTCATGGAAAGTGCCGTGCCCATGGTATTGCAATGCCCAACTGATGGAGATGCTGAAGTGGTCATTTCCATAAACCCTTCATAATCAATTTCACCAGAAGCCAGTAAATTTCGTGCATGCCAGATCACTGTACCTGATCCAATTAAATCACCTTTATAGTGGCCATCCAGCATAGGTCCACCTGAAAGAACAATAGCCGGTAAATCGGTAGTGGCTGCTGCCATGAGGCAGGCAGGTGTGGTTTTGTCGCAACCAGTGGTCAGGACCACGCCATCAAGCGGGTAGCCATGGAGAATTTCCACTAAACCTAAATAGGCTAAATTGCGGTCAAGCGCGGCAGTAGGACGGCGTGATTGTTCTGCAATTGGATGAACTGGAAATTCCATAGGAATACCACCGGCATCACGAATACCGGCCTTAACGCGTTCTGCTAATTCTTTGTGGTGACGATTACAAGGAGTTAAATCACTGCCTGTCTGTGCAATACCAATAATTGGTCGACCGGACTGAAGCTCATCACGTGTCAAACCATAATTCATATATCGTTCAACATACAAAGCTGTCATATCTGCATGTTCTGGATCATCAAACCATTCCTGGCTACGTAAAAAAATCCGTTTACTTTGATTATTCATTTCCAGATCCTTAACTTTAATATTATGCAAATGAGCAATATGGGAAGCAGTTATTTATTTGAAAGGCAGAGACCAACCCTAAAGCTAATCATTTAGGAATACCATTCAACCTAGGGATAATATGTGAAAACTATAGTAATTCACGCTGCTTTAAATTTTGCATCAATGAGTTGATGCCAAAATTCCAAGGTGATGCTCTGTCGCTGGTCGTTACAGTGTTGTAAAGAGTGCCTAGTTTAGGAGTATGAATCCGTACGACATCATCAACTTTGTGGGTAAAGCCCGCTCCAGGTTTTTCTCGATCTTGGGTAGGGGCAAATAATGTTCCTAAAAATAGTACAAATCCGTCCGGATACTGATGATTTTCATTTAAAGTCTGTTGAATTAAATCTTCTGGATCACGACTAATTTGAGACATGGAACTTAAACCATTCAAGACAAAATGATCCGTTCCTTCAATTTTGAGTTCTACCTCACATGAGCGGATATCATCCAAATTAAAAGTTTGATCAAATAAGCGGATGAAAGGACCAATTGCGCATGAGGCATTGTTATCTTTAGCTTTGCTCAATAAAAGGGCACTACGTCCCTCGAAATCACGCAGATTGACATCATTACCTAAAGTCGCACCTAAAATTTCACCTTGGCTATTTGCCACTAGAACCACTTCAGGTTCAGGATTATTCCACTCTGATTTTGGATGAATACCAATATTTTGACCTGTACCTACGGCTGCTAAAACAGGAGCTTTGGTGAATATTTCTGCATCACTGCCAATCCCAACTTCAAGATATTGAGACCACATATTTTGTTCAATTAAGTATTTTTTTAATTCAAGTGCTTTTACAGAGCCAGGCTGAATAGATTTAAGACTGTCTCCAATCACTCCCTGCACGATTTCCCGAATGTGTTGCGCTTTATCCGCATCTCCTGCAGCCTGTTCTTCAATTACCCGCTCCAGCATACTTGCAGCAAAAGTTACTCCTGCAGCCTTAATCACTTGCAGATCAATAGGTGCTAAAAAATAAGCTTTACTTGGATCTGGCTCAGGCAAAGTATTTGCAAAAATTTCATCAATATTCCCAATCAATTGACCTTCAATTTTAGAGAGAGCCGAGATCGGGGAATCAGTTTCTAATAATTCAGAGATCGTATTGAAATGACTAGAAATATCAAAAACCTGATTACCTTTCAAAATCACTGGCGATGGACCAGCAACTTTATGCGGTACCCATGCTCGCCCAATTAAGCATCCTTGTGTACCATCCACTGGCAATGAATTGGCTGAATTTAATGTAAATTTCATGTAAAGCAACTCTATTTATAATTGAAATCATCGTAGAATTCCTTTCTAATAAATACCAATGATAATAATTTAATAATTAATAACCTGTAGTTATTGGTAAAAGGATTTCTAAATGGCAGACTTAAATTATTCAAGTTTCAATAATTGGTTCAAATATAGGCACTTGGTTTTATTGGAGACTTTGGCAAGAACTAAAAATATGCATTTAGCAGCTGAACAGATGAATTTAAGTCAGCCCGCGATCAGTAAGATGCTGAAAGAAATTGAAAATATGCTGGGTTTTTCTATTTTTGAACGCTTACCGAGAAGTATGCCTGTAACAGCATTGGGGCAGCATGTGATTTGTTATGCACAGCGGGTCCTGAATGATGCCAAACATTTTGTTGAAGCTATTGAAATGCTGAGGCTAGGTGGACATGGATTTCTTAAAGTAGGTGGAATTTTTGCTGCAACCGCGTCTGTCATTCCAAATTCTGTGATTGAGATTAAAAAGAAATGGCCATTACTCTCCATTGATGTTGTTGAACAGACCAGTGATCATTTAATGGAAATGCTCAGTGAACATACACTGGATTTAGCGGTTGGCCGATTTACCCAGGCAACACAACAGCAATTTTTTGATTTTAAGCCCTTAGGACCTGAGCCTTTTTGTATTGTGGTTAATCATGAGCATCCCTATGCTCAAAAGAAATTTTGTAAATTGAACGAACTCATGGATTGGCCTTGGGTGGTTTACCCTAAAGGAACACCAATTCGTGAACGTATGGAAGCGGCATTTATGCGCGCAAATGTTAAAGTCCCTTTGAATACGGTCAATACCATGTCCATGCAAACTTTCCTACAGATTATACAAACTGCTCCCATGGTCGCTATGCTGCCTGAAGCAATGGTCGCTCAACAGGTGAAAGACGGGAAACTATGCATTATAGAAACCGAGTTGATTTTAGATGCCCAGGATTACGGTATTTTGACGAGGAAAAACGAACCAATTTCAGAAATTGCACAAACATTTATAGAAATTTTATTAGGAAAGGCTAAGCAGAATTAGCTATAAATATCACTTGGCTAATTAAATCAGCCAAGTGATTAAATGGCATTTAACCTTTGAAATATGTTTCGGCGACACCTTGGATCCCTAATCCATAAATGGCAAATACACTACCACGCAACTGATTGTCTCCGGGAAAACGTGGTAGTGGAGGTTGAGACATAGAGGTAACAAAGAGCACATCTAAATCTTTACCCCCAAACGCCAGACTGGTCACTTTTTTAACCGGCATTTCAATGATTCGATCTATGCTGCCATCAGGCGCATAACGTACCAATTTCCCTGAATATACTTTCGCACTCCAGACATAACCTTCACTATCTACAGTTGATCCGTCTGCTGAGCCGCCATCTTGCGTATCGATTTTGCAAAAAACCTGTTTATTCGTTAAACCGGTATCTGCACTGTCATAATCGTATGACCAGATTTCACCTTGCCAGGTATCTGTAAAGTAGAACTTATTACCTTTTGGATTCCAGCATATCCCA
Organism: Acinetobacter sp. UBA5934; assembly: GCF_002430855.1. Lineage (NCBI taxonomy): Bacteria > Pseudomonadati > Pseudomonadota > Gammaproteobacteria > Moraxellales > Moraxellaceae > Acinetobacter > Acinetobacter sp. UBA5934. Next base: position 4,688 of record NZ_DJDC01000016.1, read on the forward strand.
TTTGAAGTATTGATATTTTCTTCTAGTTTCTGAACCGTCATATCTGTATTTAAACGATATAAAGAGGCGGTTTTATCTTCCTCCATACGGTTCATCGATCCAAAAACAAAACGACCTTGTCGGTCTACACCTCCATCGTTCAGACGGTTAAAAGGCATATCTGGTTCAGGGTGATCAATAAATTCTAAATC
>NZ_DJDC01000016.1:5008-16775 GCF_002430855.1 Acinetobacter sp. UBA5934
GATCAATAAATTCTAAATCGCCAGTATCAAAATCTAGGCTATGCAGCCCATTTTCTAATGCAACAATTGCTCCATTATGATTTTCACGTAATGCGTAAGATCCGATCTTTTGAAGGGTTTCCCAAGCTTTCAGGTCTTTACCTTGCTCATCACAGGAAAACAAGCGACCGTCAAATATATCTACCCAAAATAATCGTTGACGAACAGGATCCCATGTCGGTACTTCACCTAAACGTGTCTTAACATCAACAAATACTTTAATTTCCATTTACATTATCCTGAAAGATGATCTCTATTTAATAGGCATTCAATTTATTGAAAAATAATATACTTTCTAAGTAAATTATAATTTAGTTTAAGAAATTACTAATGATGAAATATCAATCTTTGATAAACAGAAGTTATTAAACCTAAAGTAGCGATATTCTGAAATAAAAAATAATAAGAATTAGGTATATAAGTCTTTGAATATAAATTTCTATTGAATTACGCATTCATATTGATATTAAAAAGTTATCGATATTGAGGAATAATTCATTGGTAATTATTAATCATCCTCCTTAATTTGACTCATCTACGATGTAAATCGTCTGATTCTTAAATTAGGGAAGGATTACCTATGAATATACTTATTACTGGTGGAACTGGTTTTATAGGCAAACAGATAGCTAGAAAAATCTTGAAATTAGGGACTATCAAACTAGATGGACAAGCTGCTCAATCCGTAGAAAAAATCATATTATTCGATGCCTTTGCAGGAGAGGACATTCCTGAAGATCCAAAAATTCAGGTTGTGATCGGCGATATTACTGATAAAAAACAGGTATTAGAAATTACTAAAAATGTAGATGTTATTTGGCATTTAGCTGCTGTGGTAAGTTCTGCTGCAGAAGCTGATTTTGATCTAGGTATGGAAGTCAATTTGTATGGTTTGTTGACCTTACTTGAATCGGTAAGACAGCACGGGATCAAACCCCGATTTATTTTTGCCAGCGGTTGCGCTGTATTTGGAGGTGCTCTACCAGAAGTAGTTACAGATGACACGGTCGTCACACCTAGATCGTCCTATGGCATGCAAAAGGCAGTAGGCGAATTACTTGTTTCAGACTACTCACGTAAAGGCTTCATTGATGGGCGAGTATTACGTTTACCTACAATTGTTGTTCGTCCAGGTAAGCCCAATAAAGCTGCTTCAACATTTTTTAGTTCGATCATTCGTGAACCGCTCAAAGGTGAAACTGCGGTTTGTCCTGTCCAAGCTGATACGCCAGTATTTATCACCTCTCCACGTCGCTGTGTTGACTCAATGATTCACGCAGCGGTTATTTCTCCGGATCAGTTATCCGATCAGCGCATTATTCCATTACCTGGTTTAACGGTGACCGTTCAGCAAATGCTGGAAGCCCTAGAAAAAATTGCAGGAAAATCCGCAGTAGATCTCGTGCAGTGGCAAGAAGATAAAACCATTCAACGTATTGTGAAAAGTTGGCCAGTGCGAGTTAAAGCTGAATATGCTGAATCACTCGGTTTCAAAGCGGATAAGAATTTTGAAAGCATCATCGAGGCGCATATTGAAGATACCCAGGAATTAATAGCTGAGATAGCTAATTAAAGTGAGACAGTATTATGGAAGATATTCAAGCTAAATCTGCTTTAGAAGAGCAGACCATTAAACGTATTTCAAAAAGAATTATTCCTTTTCTTATTATTCTGTTTGTAATGGCATTTTTAGACAGAACAAATATCGGCTTTGCTGCTTTGCATATGAATGATGCAATTGGCATTACTCAAACGATATTTGGCTTAGGCGCTGGTATTTTTTTCCTTGGTTATTTTATTGCCGAAGTTCCGAGTAATGTACTGCTACATCGCTTCGGTGCCAGAATCTGGATCGCGCGTATCATGATTACTTGGGGAATCATTGCTGCCTTAATGGGCTTTATCCAAAATGGAACCCAATTTATCGTTTTGCGTTTTTTACTTGGTATTGCGGAAGCTGGCTTTTTTCCTGGTGTGATCTTCTATCTTACTTTGTGGTTTCCAGCGCGATATCGTGCACGTGTATTTGCCACATTTTATTTAGGTCTCCCAATTGCCCAGATTATTGGCGCACCTATTTCAGTTGGACTGATGCAATGGGGTAATACTATCGGTTATGAAGGCTGGCGCATGATGTATGTGCTTGAGGGCATTCCATCCATCATTCTAGGGATCATTTGTCTTAAATACTTAACCAATACGCCTAAAGAAGCTCAGTGGCTCACTACAGAACAGCGTCAATGGTTAATGAGAACTTTAGAGAGAGAAGAACTTGAAAAAACTGAAGCTGCTGACTCTCATTTAACTAAGTCAGCGCTTATTAAACAAGTGTTTAAAAATCCATTGGTATGGATTATGGCCATTGTTTACTTTGGCATTACTTCTGGTTCAAATGCCATGTTCTTCTTCTTGCCAAGTGTGCTGGAGTCATTCCGTAATACCTTTGGCATGGAAATCAGTTTAATTCAAAATGGTCTTTTAACTGCAATTCCATATGCATTCGCTGCTGTAGGTATGATTTTATGGAGCCGACGCTCGGATCGTAAACAGGAACGTCATAAGCATGGTGCTTGTGCAGCTCTTATGGCGGCAAGTGCAATTGCAATCGCATTAATTGTCAACCAGCCCTGGGCTATTATTGTTGGGTTTATTTTCCTGGCAATTGGAGTGTTTAGTGCGATTAACATTTTCTGGACACTACCAGGTCAGACATTGACGGGAGTAGGTGCCGCCGCTGGTATTGGACTGATTAACTCTGTAGGTAACTTAAGTGGTTTTACAGGGCCATATTTAACAGGGTACTTATATACCACGACTGGTACTTATACTACTGCATTTCTAGTCATCGCTGGATTTGTTGCGATTGGCGGGATCGGGTTATTGGTACTCGCGCGATTAAATGGCAAACAGATAGAAAAAGAAAAATTAAATCTGAAAGCCCAACCCAATCAAGGAGTATAAAACATGGCAAGGATTGGATTCGTGGGAACCGGTATTATGGGCACACCCATGGTTATGAACTTAATCAAGGATGGTCACCAGGTTCAGGTTTGGAATAGAACAATTTCTAAATTGAAAACATTAGAAGAGGCGGGCGCACAAGTCTGTCATCAGCTATCGGAAGTTGGAAGAGATGTTGATCTTCTTATTGTAATGCTGAGTGATGGAAAAACTTGTGATGAAGTCCTGTTCCAAAAAGATGGAGCGATCTCTGAACTAAAGAAAAATAGTATTGTGATTGTCATGAGTTCAATCCCGGTAGAAACTGCAAAACATCAAAATGAACGATGTTTATCCTTAGGATTAAGATACCTGGATGCACCTGTTTCAGGCGGTGAAAAAGGTGCACAAAATGCGACTCTAGCTATTATGGTGGGTGGTGAGGAAGATACCTTTACTGAAGCCCAAACTGTTCTAAATTCTATGGGCAGAGCAGTCTTGGTGGGCGCTGCCGGATGTGGAGAGCTCGCCAAACTGGTTAACCAGATGATTGTGGCGAGTACGATTGCTACCGTGGCAGAAGGTTTGCTCTTTGCTCAGCAAGGCGGGGCTGATCCTTATAAAGTAAAGCAGGCATTAACTGGTGGATTTGCTGACTCTCCTATTTTGCAACAGCATGGTGAACGTATGTTAAGTCAAAACTTTAAACCAGGAGGCGCAGCGAGTACTCAGTTAAAAGATACTCATACTGCTATAAATTATGCACAGAAATTAAAATTAAAGTTGCCGGTAGCGGAATTGGTAGATCAGCTCTTTTCAGATATGGTCCATCATGGCGATGGAGCCTTAGATCATTCAGGATTAATTCGTGAATTAAAAAGGCTTAATAATATAGAGGTATAGCTATATCTCTTGATATTTTTTAAAACTGGCTTTTAAATAGCCAGTTTTTTTATTTTAAATATATTATTTTTAATTCTAAAATATTTAATACATTTTAATATCTATTTTTAAATCAATGTTTTTTAAAATAAAATATATATCGATAGGACTGAGTTATCGAATGTTGGGAAAATGTAATTGGAATTTCAAAATCGATAGAACTATATTTTTTTATATTTTATTAAATAGAGAAATTCTCTATTAAATAAAATTATTCAGAATAAGAATGGATGGAATTAACCATTTTCAGGTGGTTAATAAATAGGGAAAGAGAATGAGTTTAAAAAAAGTTCATCGGCATTCATGGGTGTCTCTTGTTGTTTGCTGGTTAATCTGGCTGGTTATTGCATATGATCGTGAACTCATATTCCGCGCGGCAGTCATGATTTGTGAAGAGTTCTCTCTTACACCCACAGAGTGGGGCTATACCATTGCCGCTATTACTGTGTCCCTAGCCTTACTCAGTATTCCGGTAAGTGCCTATTGTGATTTAAAAGCACCGGGCTGGAAACGTGCTATGTTCCAGTGGCCTTTGATTGTCGGATTTACTTTTCTGTCCTTACTTTCTGGCATCATGTCATTTAGTAATACTTTCTATAAGTTTGTTATCTTACGGATATTGGTGTCCATTGGTTGTGGGGTAGCCGAACCCATCGGGGTGAGTAACACTGCAGAATGGTGGCCTAAAGAGCACCGAGGATTTGCAATCGGTGCCCACCATGCTGGTTATCCCGTTGGTGCAATGCTGAGTGGGGTAGTAATGGCATCAATTATTTATTATTTTGGTCCTGAAAACTGGCGTTATGCATTTTATCTCGGCATCATGATTTCAGTACCGGTATTAACATTCTGGGCTATTTATTCAAACAAGAAACGCTATGATGAGTTTCATGATGCATGTATAGATCGAGGACTTACTCCACCGACAGATAATCCATGTCTAGAAACCAAATCCTTAAATCCAGCTGCTGCGAAGAAAGGTTCCTTAAAAAGAACTTTAAAGTCACGCGGTATTTTATTTACGGCGGGTAGTACCTTAATTACACACATTGTATATCTTGGTTTCCTGACTATTTTTCCTGCATATCTTTATAATATTGTGGGACTAGATCTTGCTAAAGCGGCAGGTTTAAGTGCCGTATTTACAATTACAGGAATTATGGGGCAAATTTTCTGGCCTTCTTTATCCGATAAAATTGGACGCCGTAAAACACTCATTCTTTGTGGAATCTGGATGGCTGTTGGTATTGCCAGTTTCTGTTTAACCCAAGGTGTAATTTCTGTCATTATTATTCAATTAATTTTTGGTTTCTCTGCCAATGCAATCTGGCCAATTTATTATGCCACAGCATCAGATTATGCCGAGCAAGATGCCATGGGTACAGCGAACAGTATCATTACCGTGGCCCTTTATGTGGGAGGAGCGATTGCCCCCATTCTCATGGGTTCATTACTGACGAATTTTGGAGGATGGCATAATGCAACCGGTTATACACTTTACTTTATTTTAATGTCAGTCTGTGCATTGATTGGTGTGTTGCTGCAAGTTATCTTGGGCTATCTGGACAAGAAAGATCATTTAAAACCTGTTTAATTCCTGATTAATTCCATAAATTTCGACTGTAGTTTCCTCATGGATTGAGGGTGCTACAGTCTTATCCATTTTTATATTTGAGTTAAAGGATTTGGCTTTCATGTGGGTTTCATCCAGCTAAATGAATAGGACGGGCATCGTAATAATGAACCGTCCTATTTTTTATATTAGTTTTTTTATTTAATACTCTCTTTTATAAATTGAACTAAACCAGATTTTGATCATGACCTAAAATATTCTGGTTCACATTACTCTCCAAAATAGAGAACAGTCGTTCTTGAGCTTCATCAGTAGCCCAAGCAATATGCGCTGTAATCATGACATTTGGATGCTTGAGTTTTAACAAGGGATGATCGGCTGCAGGAGGCTCCTGGTCCAGCACATCTGCACCAAAACCTGCAATCTGCTGATTCATTAATGCTTCTGCAACATCCTCACTATGAACCAAACCGCCACGGCCTACATTAATCAAAATGCTATCTTTTTTCATTTGACTGAGTACAGTCCGATCAATCATAAAACGGGTTTCATCATTCAACTCACAATGCAAGGACAGCACATCAGCAAGCTGAATTGCCTGTGTAAATGGAACATATCCTTCACGACAGGTGGTAGCATTCTTACGTTCACTGAAGGTAACTTTCATACCAAATGCCTGGGCTTTTTCTGCAAGCGATTGACCGATTTCGCCCTTACCTACAATGACCAGATTTTTATTTTTGAGTTCACGGATGGGCGCTGCAAGATAGAAAGATACTGGACTATTTGACCAGGTCCCATCGCGAACCGCTTTAACTTGGGAGTCGAAATTTTTGATCAGGTTCATCATCAGGACAAATGCATGTTCAGCCACTGCATCGCCAGCATAGCCACGAATATTGCAGATTTTGATATCTCTAGACTTTAATAAATCGACATCTACATGATCGTAACCTGTGGAACAAAGTGCCAGTAACTTTAAGTTCGGATTATTGTCCAGAATCTGTTCATCAACTTTCAGGTCACTGATGATGAGCACATCCTGATCATGGACCTGATCATAAAACTGTTGCTGACTTAACTGCTCATATTCAGTGTATTCAACAGGGAAATTAAATTGAAATGCTTTATTTAGTAATACGCCTTTTTCAACACAGGTAACTTTTACGGTATTCATAAATCTTTAATGTCTACATAGTGGTACTGCGTATGACTTATTTTTTAATTAAATCATATGCCATTTTAGTATCCTCTAACTGCACCAGCGAGGCATGACGTGCAGAAAGAGGGTCTTTATTTTCAATTGCAGTTAAAATTGCTTTATGCCGAGGCAATGAATGGTTCTGTAAATTCGGTCTTAAACTGGTAACCTGGATTGCCTGCTGCAAAGGTAAAACCAGCATTTTTGACATATATGCCAATAAATCATTATGAGTTGCTTTGGCAATTGAAAGGTGAAAGTCAATATCCGGCTGGATAAACTCTTCGATACTTTCTGCCTGTTCCATCCCTGCATACGCTTTTTTAATGCGTGCTATATCTTCCTCTGTCGCCGTACTTGCTGCGATATAAGCCAATTCCGGCTCTAATACACGACGTACAGTAGATAAAGTTTTAAAAAATTCATTTTCAGGGGTGGATTGTATAAGCCAGTATAAAATATCCGGATCAAGTAAATGCCATTCATCTTTAGGGCGAACAACCGTACCAATTTTAGGGCGAGAATAGGTCAGGCCTTTGGCATTCAGAACACGAATAGCTTCACGAAATACCGGTCGACTGACTTGAAATTCTTCACATAACTCTGCCTCTGAAGGCAATTTTGCATTTTCCGGTATTTCGCCAGATACTATTTTTAGACCTAATTGCTGAACAATAAGAGCATGTTGGCTTTTACTTGGAACAGGATTTTTATAGTCGGCATTACTCATATTTTACAATTGACCATTTATGATCTCATTATGGTATAGATGACCTTATGATTTCACAAGATCATCTAAATTTTAGCCACTTAATGTGAATGTCGGGGTACTTCAGAGCCTCGGCAACCTACCAGAAAATCAAAGTCACAGCCTTGATCTGCCTGAAGTACATGATCTACATAGAGCTGACGATAGCCCCCAATAAAGCTTGGTCTTGGTGGTTCTGGTAAATTGGCTAAACGTTGCTGCAATTCTTCATCAGAAATATCCAGGTGTAATTTTCCGGCATAAGCATCGAGTTCAATATAGTCACCATTTTGAACAGCGGCCAAAGGACCACCGGCCATAGCTTCTGGTGCAACATGCAAGACTACCGTGCCATATGCAGTACCACTCATTCGTGCATCAGAAATACGAACCATGTCGGTAATTCCTTTTGCCAGAATTTTTGGAGGTAATCCCATATTTCCGACTTCTGCCATGCCTGGATAACCTTTTGGACCGGCATTCTTGAGTACCAAGACACAGGTTTCGTCTACATCAAGATCTGGATCAACAATACGTGCCTTATAGTCATCAAAGTTTTCAAAGACTACAGCACGTCCACGATGTTTCATTAATTCAGGGGAGGCCGCAGACGGTTTCAATACAGCGCCTTTTGGTGCCAAATTACCTTTAAGAATACACATCCCCCCATCATTACGAAGTGGGTTATCAATTTGACGAATCACTTCATCATTGTAGATAGGGGAGTTTTGGCAATTTTCCCAGATCGATTGACCATTGACAGTTAATGCTTGAGGATGGGGAAGTAGATTATTTTCACCCATACGACGTAATACTGCTGGCAATCCACCACTATAATAAAATTCTTCCATCAGGAAGCGCCCTGAGGGCTGCAAATCAACAATGGTTGGCATACCGCGACCCACACGGTTCCAGTCATCCAGTTCCAGATCAACCCCGATTCGGCCAGCAATTGCTTTCAGATGAATAACAGCATTGGTTGAACCACCAATTGCAGCATTAACTTTGATAGCATTTTCAAAAGCTTCTTTAGTTAAAATTTTAGAAAGACGCAGATCTTCTTTCACCATATCTACAATACGCATACCAGATAAATGCGCCAATACATAACGACGAGAATCTACCGCAGGGATTGCCGCATTATGGGGTAAAGAGGTTCCTAAAGCTTCTGCCATACATGCCATTGTAGAAGCTGTACCCATGGTATTACAGGTTCCTGCTGAACGTGACATACCAGATTCAGCTGATAAAAATTCATTTAAATCAATTTTTCCTGCTTTTAATTCTTCATGCATCTGCCAGACGATAGTACCCGCACCGATATCTTTACCCTTATGTTTGCCATTCAGCATAGGACCGCCTGTCACCACAATTGCAGGAACGTCACAACTTGCAGCACCCATGAGCAAAGCAGGAGTCGTTTTATCACAACCTGTTAACAAGACAACGCCGTCGATGGGGTTACCGCGAATTGCTTCCTCTACATCCATACTGGCTAAGTTACGGGTAAGCATTGCAGTAGGGCGTAAGTTGGATTCTCCATTGGAGAAAACCGGGAACTCAACTGGAAAGCCGCCAGCTTCTAAAACACCTTTTTTGACATGCTCAGCAATTTTACGGAAATGTGCATTACAAGGTGTAAATTCTGACCAGGTGTTACAAATACCAATAATTGGTCGTCCATCAAACTCGTGATCTGGAATCCCCTGATTTTTCATCCAACTACGATACATAAATCCATTTTTATCGGTTGTCCCAAACCATGCAGCTGAGCGTAAAGGTTGTTTGTTAGACATCTCTATATCCCTATATAGTATTACTATTAAAAACATTAAAACTAAAATACAGTAAATAAAATGCTTTTAAAAGGGTTTACAATTTAAATAGTAATACTATATTTTATTCTGGTAAATTCCTCTTTCAGCATGAAGCTAAAACTAGAAATGGAAAATGGAGTCGAATATGGAATTCGAGAAGGATGTCATCAGGAAGGTAACATTTAAGCTCATACCCGCTTTAGTGGTCTTATATTTAGTTGCTTATATTGATCGTGCGGCAGTCGGTTTTGCTCATTTACATATGGGGGCAGATGTAGGAATAGGTGATGCGGCTTATGGATTAGGTGCAGGTTTATTCTTTATTGGTTATTTCTTATTTGAGGTGCCAAGTAATCTACTCTTAGACAAGTTTGGCGCAAGAAAGTGGTTTGCCAGAATTCTGCTTACATGGGGGTTAATCACCATGGCAATGGCACTCATTCAAGGACCTTACAGTTTTTATATCCTCAGATTTTTACTCGGTGTAGCTGAAGCTGGCTTCTTTCCAGGAGTACTATATCTGATCACCCAATGGTATCCAGTGCGCCATCGTGGAAAAATCATGGGGATGTTTATTCTTTCTCAGCCGATTGCCATGATGGTAGCCGGGCCTTTGGCAGGTGCATTATTGGGCATGGACGGTATTGCCAATATGCATGGCTGGCAGTGGTTATTTGTGATGGTCGGTTTACCGGCAGTGTTATTGTCTTTACCTACCTTGCTTTATCTTCCAGAAAAAATTAATAGTGTTAAGTGGCTGAGTAATGAACAAAAAATTTGGTTAAGTAATGAGCTGGTTAAAGATGAAGCTGAATATGATCAAACACGTCATGGAAATCCGCTTCATGCTTTAAAAGATAAGCGTGTATTGACTCTTGCTTTGTATTATCTACCCGTCACTTTAAGCATTTATGGCTTAAATCTCTGGTTACCCACCATTATCAAGCAGTTTAGTGGTGGTTCAGATTTACAAGTAGGTTTTCTCTCAAGTATTCCTTATGTATTCGGAATTATTGGTCTACTTATTATTCCCCGCAGTACAGATAAATTAAATGACCGTTATGGACACCTGAGCTTCTTATATGCCTTAGGAGCTTGTGGCATGTTCTTTAGTGCATGGCTAACTTCTCCTGTTATGCAATTGATCGCTCTTTCTGTTGTTGCATTCTGTCTATTTTCAACCACAGCCGTATTCTGGACACTTCCTGGACGCTTCTTGACAGGTGCCAGCGCAGCAGCAGGTATTGCTCTTATTAACTCAGTTGGAAATCTGGGTGGTTATATCGGTCCATTTGGAATTGGTTTATTGAAGCAATACACCGGCAACATGGCTTCAGGTTTGTACTTTTTAACAATAGTCATGATTTTTGGTTTGATTTTGACATATTTCGTCTATGCAAAATTTGAGACCAAAACATCTAAAACAATGAACATTAATGAAAATGCTAAAGGATAGCAGCATGAATATTATTCAGTTTGAAGATCATTCTAATCAGCGTGCAATAGGCGTCGTAGAAAACAATCAGGTATCTCAGATTAATACAGTGACTACTGTACGTGAGCTTGCATTATTAGCAATAGAAAAAGGTCTTTCGCTTGAAAAGCAAGTTGAGATATTAGGTTTTGTAGAACAACGTTATGACTATGCTGAGCTGTTAGAGCATCATAAGGTTTTGCCACCATTGGATCATCCGGATGCTGCTCATTGTTTTATCTCGGGAACAGGCTTGACCCATTTAGGATCAGCATCCGCACGCGACAAGATGCATCAACAGAACCTGAATGATCCGGCTTCGATGACAGATACCATGCGCATGTTCCAGTGGGGACTAGAAAAAGGTAAACCTGAAGCAGGTCAGGTGGGTGCACAACCAGAATGGTTTTATAAAGGGGATGGCTCAATTGTTGTACGTCCTGGGAAAGAATTACCATTGCCTCCTTTTGCTGAAGATGGGGGTGAAGAACCTGAGATTGCCGGTTTATATGTGATTGGCCCGGATTTAAAACCGTATCGTATTGGTTTTGCACTAGGCAATGAATATTCAGATCATGTGATGGAACGCCGTAATTATTTATATCTTGCACATTCAAAATTACGTTTTTGCAGTTATGGCCCGGAATTAAGAACGGGAGATCTGCCTAAACATTTGGTAGGTAAAAGCCGGCTGAAACGTAATGGTGAAGTGATCTGGGAAAAAGAGTTTCTTTCAGGTGAAGACAATATGTGTCATAGCCTGACTAATCTTGAATATCACCATTTCAAATATCAACAGTTCCTCAAGCCTGGAGATGTACATATCCACTACTTCGGTACAGCGACCTTGTCTTTTGCAGATGGTATGAAAGCTGAAATTGGCGATGAATTTGAAATTGAAATGAAAGAGTTTGGTCAACCATTGGTAAATAAACTCGCACCTACTCAACCTGAACTACCAATTGGCTCAGTCATTACTCTTTAAGGAATTAATATTATGAATAATATCGGCCACAACTTTATAGCGGGTACC